>JAFTDG010000151.1 GCA_017454325.1 Desulfovibrio sp.
ATTCTGATACAGCAAGGGCAGGCCGGTATAATCACTGGCCTGCCCGTTGTGTCAGCGGAGGAATACAATGGTTACTGCTTCCAGGGCCTGAGCGCCTCAAGCTCCGCCTCTGTTTTTGCAGTAGGAATTTTTGTAAGGACATTCCAAAGGTAATTTTGTGGATCAAGGCCGTTGGCCTTTGCAGATTCGATCAGACTGTAAAAAAGCGCGCTGGCAGCGGCGCCTCTGGGTGAGCCGGAGAAGAGCCAGTTCTTTCTGCCTATGACGAACGGCCTGATGGCATTTTCAGCCACGTTGTTGTCCGGTGTCAGGTAAGGACATTTGAGATAGTTGAGTACATACGGCCATTGATGCAAGCCATAGGCAACGGCCTTACCCAGGAGAGAGGACGGGGGAACTTTCAACTGAGCGGCACGCATATGCTCTTCAATGGCATTGAGCAACGGCCTGATGGTGTTTTCTCTGGCTTCAAGCAGCTGTTCCGGGGAAAAATGTTGTTTATGGAACATTTTTTCTGCATGGTAAATTCTGGCTATAAGGTCAACAACAGTAGAAGCGGTCCCCTTGAGTTTCTTATCCCCCGCTTTGGCAGCATCAAAGAATTTTCTGCGCACATGGACAAGACAACCCACATGGACGATGCCCTCACTCGTTCCGACAGCTTCATAACCTTTGTAGCCGTCTGTCTGGAGGAAGCCCTTGTAGTCGCCAATGATCTGCGCAGCTTCTTTGCCAGAACGGGTTGGTGCATAGGAAAAGAGCACAACAGAACGGTCAGGTTGTCCACCACGGGCGACCCACATATAGGATTTGGACGTATTGCTGCGATCTTTTTCTCTGAGTAGCTGAACTGGAGTTTCATCAAGGTTAATGGCTGGTCCGCTACGTAAATGCTGATATAATCGTTCGCGTAGTGGGGTGCATGCGGCGGCAGCCTCTAGTATCCAGTTGCTCATGGTACTTCGTGAGATATCAACGCCAAGTCTTGCAAACATGCTGCTTTGTCTGTACAGCGGCAAGGCATCGGCAAACTTGTGCATAAGGATAAAGGTCAGCAAGGATGGCGTGACGATACCGTGCTTGATAAGTTGCGGCGGCATAGGAGCAATACGTACGGCAGGCCTTTCATCTTCGGTACCCTCACACTGCGGGCAGGCATACTTGGGTCTGATAGTACGGATAACTTCTATCTTGGCAGGCACAATGTTGAGCTTTTCCGAGACTTCTTCGCCGATTTTTACAAGTGGTGTACCACAGGCACAGACTTTTTCATCTTCAGGGATGTCGATAATGTGATCGACACGGGGCAAGTCAGCAGGGAGAAGCCTACGGCCACGTTTTTTACGAGGCTTGGATACTACAGTGGCAGCAGGGGCAGGAATTTCTACTTCCTCATTTTCATCGGCATGTGCGTACCGGAAGAATTCCGCTTCATCAAAAAGGAGGAGCTGTTTGTCATCCTGGGGGAGTTTACATTTTTTCTCTGACTTTATTGCATAACGCAGACTATTGAGGAAGATAACCTGTTTACGCAATTCTATATTTTCTTGAGTTAACGATTTTACATCGGTTTCAAGTTTCTTAATTATATGTAATGCAGTTTTAAGATCAGTTATTTTTTTCATAAGATAATTATATATTAATTATTCATTATATACAATAATTAACTTATTGAATCATATAAAATTTTTCTATATCCATAAGTTGAAATAGGATTTAATCCATCAAGAAGCCATCGTAATTCAGTAAGTGTTATTTCTATAGTTGTATTTCTGTCTTTTGGCCAGATAAATTTATCATTTTCAAGCCTTTTCTGATATAGTGAAAAACCATTTTTATCCCAATATAATACTTTTATCATTTTTCTGTTTTTGGAACAAAACACATAAAGGCTACCATCTAGGGGACTTTTATTATGTGCTCCAACGATCAGAGACAAAGAATCAATCCCCTTGCGCATGTCCGTCGCCCCAAGGACAAAGAAGACTTTGGTGCTTGAATCGACGAACATCACATACGCAAGAGTTTGATGATCTTTCCCAGCTCATCGGGGGGAAATCCTGGCGGAATCTCTAAAAGAGAATCCTTTAGGTGGAGCATAAGGCGAGGTGCAGCTTTAGGCTCTGAGGCATCTTCAGCAAGAGAAACAGGTACAATCTGCTGCAGCACAGCTTCGTCCTGTCGGTCTACGGGCATGTGGTCGTCCTGGTGTTCTAATTTGTACAACCACCCTTTGAAATTAGAGTAGCCAATACCCATTGGCCGACAAAACTCGGCCTTGGTTAAGCCGCTTTCTTCCCATAGCTGAATATACTGAAGCTGTTCCTCACGTTCTATGGCCATTGGAACCTCCGATATCTTGATCAGAGGTCACTTTACCATTGAAAACGCACCTTGTAAGATGTGGTTGTTTGAATGCTTACCTTGCAACTACAGATATTCTTCCTTATGCTGGCACAGCACGGCTACCCTTCTTACCTATGCGTCGGCACGGTGCAAACGGATAAAGGAGGGCACAGCCATGTGGAAACTTGTTTTCGCCTTACTCGCTGTGGCCTTGGTTCTTTTATCAGCGACAAACGCTGAATAAAAGTTGAACCCGGCCCATGTGCAGTGGGTCGGGTTCGTAAAACTATGTGAAGCATCGGTAGTCGTGCATGGGGGCGTTAACCACGCCGTGCCAGCCCGGTATGTTGTTAGCTGCAACCTACCGGGTTCCCTTTTTATGTAAGTCTGTCCGGAATACTTGGCAAGGATTTTCTGCAGCCATTTTTCCCATATTCCCATTCACAGGTTCAAAATCTACGCA
>JAFTDG010000152.1 GCA_017454325.1 Desulfovibrio sp.
CTCTCAGGTCATCAACGAGCACTATGGCACCTCCTTCAGCAATGTCCTTTCCGGCATGCGCATCCGTGAGGCCTGCCGCCGCATGAGTGAGGAGAGCTCCCGTTACCGCCACGTCACCATTGAGGCCATTGCCCTCAGTGTTGGCTTCAAGTCGCGCACCGCTTTCATCAATGCCTTCAAGCGCGAAGTGGGCCTCACGCCCAGCGAATATCTCAAGATGGCACTCCCATAATAGTTTTTTTTCGCCCAAATTTGTAAATTTGGGCATATTGCTTTTTATGTTCGCGCGTGAAAACACGTCGTTTTGTGTACTTTTGCAAGGTTTTTGCGATGCAGCCTACCGTAAAGAGGCTTCATAAGCAATGATGGTTTTTAGCACAACACAAAAAAAACAAATAGACGTACCACGCATACTCTTCACGCTCTGGCTAAGAATCCTGATGGGTTTCAGCATAAGTCACTAATGCAGAGGAGCGGAGAAATAATGGATGATTTGTTCGGTGACGATTTTAGCACCACAGGAGTGAGTCCGATGTAGGGGGCAAAGTCAAGGAAATTAAGAAATCATAAGCAAAAAGAAGAAAAAAGGTAAAAATGTTGGCCATGTCGGGGAAAAACCTTATCTTTGGCCGAAACAAATATAGGGATGAAATGGCAAACGAAGAAACTAACAAATTGAAATACACTATTGCCCTCGTAGCAGAGTTTGCAAAAAAATACGGCATTGCAGAGAAACAAGCGTATAATTATATGCAACGTTTCAAGGGGACAGATTATCTGTCATCCTTCTATGATGTGCTTCACACTCAGTCTTTTGAAGATGCCATAGAGTCCATGTCCATTATATGCCAGCGAAATGGAGGCAAACTTATTTATCACAGCGCATGATTCTCTATCACGGTTAACACAGCCATTGACACGCCAGACTTGTCAAAATCGAAACCCTATAAGGATTTCGGACGCGGATTCTATCTTTCTGCAGACAGGTTTCAGGCTCAACGCATGGGAGAGCAACGCACGCTCATTGAACAGGAAGGCACACCCACTATTACGCGATTTTCATTTGACGAAAGTCTGCTCCATAACGGTGAATTGAAAACAAAGGTGTGGAATGACTATTGCGAAGAATGGGCACAATTCATTGTTAAGAACAGAGATATGCGCGTACCCCAGCCATGTCATGACTTCGACATCGTTTATGGGCCAATTGCAGATGACGGGGTAACATTTCTGTTACGCCGATATAAAGCAGGTACTATCAGTTTCAAGGAACTGCTTCAGGAACTACGTTACCCACGCGGAATAACATTTCAATATTATTTTGGCACACAACGTGCCCTTTCAACCCTAAAACGCCTATGACACTGACAGACGAACAAATAAAAATGATGCAGGAGGACATGTATGCCGAACTGGTGCAAATATTAATGGAGCGTTGGCATTACACCGACGAGCAGGCTCTCTCTTTCCTGTACAACAGCGATACGTTCAGCCGCCTGCAAGACAAGCGTACAGGACTGTATTATCAAAGCACCGGTTACGTTTACTCATTCTTAGAAAATGAGATGACACATGGCCATATATAAAACTTAAGTGGTTGCTTTTTTTTACGACATTTACAGAATTCTATTTTAATATTAACTAAACAAAACATGCTTATGAAAAAAGATTTTCTTTTTCTAAAGAAGAGCCGCTGGTTGCTCTTCATGCTATTTGCACTCCTTGGAGTGAGCCCAGCATGAGCTGATACGCTGACGGAAGGGTTTGAGGATGTTTATGCCGTTGACGCTGACGGAAATGCTGTGACTGGATGGAATTATGGATATGGCCTTTCCAACGGATGGAAAGTAATAGGGGGAGGCCAAGTATAGCGGCAGCAGCTTGAGCAGCGAGCACAAGGATGCACTTATCTACCGCATCCAGGAGGTGCTCAGCACCGCCGATGCCATCTGCCAGCCCGACTTCACCCTGGCCAA
>JAFTDG010000002.1 GCA_017454325.1 Desulfovibrio sp.
ATATGACACTTACAGCACTTCTTGCTGACGAACGTTATGAAGGCAAGATGGAAGGTTTGGCTGAAGGGAAGGCTGAAGGTTTGGCCGAAGGGAAGGCTGAAGGTTTGGCTGAAGGGAAGGCTGAAGGTTTGGCTGAAGGGAAGGCTGAAATGTCTCTTGGCATAGTGTCCTATATGCTCAGTCAAGGCCGTAAGGCTGACGAAATTAGCTCGATAATCGGCCTTCCTCTTGACGATGTCTTGGCGTTGGCTGCCAAGTCACAACATTAACTTACTGTGCCAATTATTCTGGCACCATCCGTAACCATGCTGGAAAATCGTTCTTAAGACGGTAAGGCCAGCCACTTCAATATTGCAGCATACAACGTGATATCGTCTGCAGTGACAGCGTGTCCGTAGATACGCAAAAGGACTTCAAAGGTGGTAAAGGCCGCACGCTTGTTTCCGTCCACAAAAGGGTGGCTGACAAGAAGGCTTTCCAAAAGGGCGCAAGTATCTTCCTTGATATTTTGATAGTAGCCGCTTTGAGGGCGAAAAACATAAGACGGTTTTAAGAACACCTTCGCCAGAGTGCATTCCAGAACGATTCGAAAAGATGACGTATTTTTTTAGTGTTACGTGATAAAATCCAACGGTATTATTAACGGTATCATCGAATAATTATAAAAATTTTCTTATTATAATCAGCATGATTTATCTATTATCGAGCTCCCTCCCTCTCCGCCATAAACGCTTAAAATCAGTCGCTTACGGTTATCGTAGGTGGCTGATTTTTTTTGTATGTGTAGCAATGCAGCGTGGGCATGCGGATATTATAACGCATACTGTCACCGAAACTCCACCCTTAAATAAGGATTATAATATGCCCTGGAACGCCTTGCCGAAAATTTTGTCTGGTTCCCGTGTTTTTATCCAGACACATGATTTCCCTGATCCTGACGCCATTGCAAGTGCCTATGGTCTGCAGTACCTGCTCAACCAAAACGGCATCACCGCCACGCTCTGCTACAGGGGATCCATAGAGCGTGCATCCATGATGCACATTATTGACGCCTACCACATTGACATTCTGGAACAGGCTCAAATCGGGGACATGCGTGAGAACGACAAGATTGTTCTGATAGATGGACAAAAATTCAACGCCAATATGATAGATCTTCCCGGCGATGAAGTCGCCTGTATTGACCACCATCCCACGTTCTTCCCCTGTGAATACCAGTACAAGGATATACGCCAGGTTGGCGCATGCTCGAGCATCATTGCCGACTACTTTCTTTCCGCAAATATGCCGCTGACAACTGAGGTGGCTACGATTTTACTTTTTGGCCTGCGTGTGGATACAGAAAACATGACGCGCGGCGTCACTGATCTGGACCTGGATGTCTTTCCTGCCCTTTACCGCAAGGCCGATCAAGGCATGCTGGAAAATTTGGCGGCCAAAAGTCTTGTGTTCACTGACCTGAAGGCTTTCGGGTCAGCCATTGAAAACATACGTGTTTTTGGCCATGTTGGTTTTGCCAGCATTCCCTTTGCCTGCCCAGACCCCCTCATCGCCCAGGTAGCAGATTTCATCCTTGCACTGGCAGAGGTAGACGTGGCCATTATCTGGTCATGGCGCCCCACCGGCGTTAAATTCTCCGTGCGTAGCGTACTGGAGGCCATCCACAGCGGTAACATGCTGGCCGAGGTGCTTGCGGACATCGGCAGCGGAGGGGGACATGCCCGAATGGCGGGCGGCTTCATCCCGTCTGCACACCTTTCCGAGCTAGGGCAGGATAATTCCGTGCGAAATACGGGACTGATAGACCGATTCCTGACCTACATACGTAGGCACACATAACAGATACGTTTTCATGCAAAAACAGCAGTTGCATGAATAACCGCACCAGGCCCATGTACACATGGCAGCGAATAGCCCTCCTGTTTCATGCCTTGCGTCCCCTGCTGCCATCTGGTAAAAATTTTTCTTTACTATGGCCCGTGCAATGCTGCCCATATGGATTCACACCGACGGCCAGCATAAAATGTATATCAGATCAAAAAACGAGGAAGCACACCATGAAAAAATTTTTCGCCTGCACCCTGCTGGTTGCCGTTCTGGCAGCAGTTCCTGCTTTTGCTGAAAAAACCTACATCAATGGCATTGACCCCAACTATCCACCCTTTGCCTATGTTGATGAAAAATCAGGGCAGCCGGCTGGCTTCGACGTGGATTCCATGAACTGGATAGCCAAAACCATGGGTTTCAAAGTCGAACACAAGCCCATGGCATGGGACGGTATCATTCCCGCACTGCTCGCAAAACAAATTGACATGGTTGATTCTGGCATGAGCATAACTCCCGAACGTGCAAAAATGGTACAGTTTTCCTTGCCATACTGGACGGTTTCCCGTGTATTTGTGGTATCGGCAGACTCTAAGCTGACTCCGGAACAGATTTTGAAGACCAAACTGCAACTCGGTGTTCAGCGTGGCACGTCTGAAGCCAATGCCATCAAAAAGGAACAAGCAGAAAAAGGGTATGCATTTGAACTGCGTTTTTACGATTCCGCCCCTCTTGCTATTGAAGATTTGCTCAATGGCCGCATTCAGGCAGCTCTCATGGATGAATTGCCCGCCGACAACGCCATCAAGACCGGTCGCGCCGTAAAAAAAGCCGGCACACATGGCGAGCCTGATAATTTTGGCGTAGCCCTACGCAAGGGCGACAAAGAGCTGGAGCATCTCGTCAACGAAGGCTATAAAAAACTTATGGCCGACCCCTACTGGAAGGAACTCCAACAAAAGTACCTGAGCAAGTAAGCAAACAAAAGAATCAGCGCTGAGGCAGTTTACCGATGCTGCCCCAGCGCTGGATAAAGGCACTTCGCAGTCATGCATTCTTTGTATGTCGTATACAATGCGCTCCCTTCCATGTTGGCGGGCAGTCTTGTAACAATGGGCAACGTGGCCCTGTCACTGACAATGGGCCTGCTGCTGGGCGTGCCCATGGCAGTGGCGCAGGTGTACGGCAACACATTGGTTCGCAAGCTGGTAACATTATATGTCTGGTTCTTCCGGGGAGTGCCTATTCTCGTTTTGCTGTTTCTTTGTTATGGTCTGTTCATCAGCATGGGCATAGCCATGCCCCCCTTTTTTATTTGCTGTCTCGTGCTAGGCTGTACCAGCACAGCCTACCAATCGCAGATTTTCCGGGGTGCCATTGAGAGCATTCCACGAGGGCAATTCAATGCTGCACGCGCCTTGGGCATGCACGACAACATGGCCATACGCAGCATTATCCTGCCCCAGGCCATGCGCCTTTCCATCCCAGGCTGGGCCAACGAATTTTCCATCTTGCTCAAAGATTCGGCCATCTGCTTCGTACTTGGTACACAAGATATCATGGCCCGCACTTCTTTTGCTGCGGCACGCACTCATGAACATCTGGCCCTGTATGCTGCGGCGGGGGTGCTCTATTTCATACTGACGCTGGCGGTGCTCAAACTCTTGCGTCGCCTGGAACAAAAAGTCCATGTGCCCGGCTATTCTTCAGGAATTGGCATGGAAGGCATGGGTATGGGATAACTGTACATGAACCAGCAAGCTGTATTGCGGGTTGAGGGGATTTGCAAGAAGCTGGACGGCAAGTCCATTCTGGACGATTGTAGCCTCACAGTAAACCGGGGGGAACTGAAGGTGCTTATCGGCCCCTCCGGTGCTGGCAAAAGTACCTTTCTGCAAAGCATCAACTGCCTGATTCCACCAGATGCCGGAGAAATTTATCTTGAGGGTCAACGCCTTGACCGCGCTGACACTGCAGCATTGTGCGCCTTTAGAGCCCAGGTGGGGATGATCTTTCAGGATTTCAATCTGTTTGACCACCTGACTGCCGAGGAAAATGTAGCCATTGCACTGCGCAAGGTGCGCGGTATGAACGCTTCAGACGCCAAAGACCGCGCACAAAACGAATTGGCTCGTGTGGGCCTGGCCCGCCGTGCCCTGCTTTATCCAGCCCAGCTCTCCGGCGGGCAGAAGCAGCGCGTGGCCATTGCCCGCGCCCTGGCCATGGATCCCAAAGTCATTCTATTGGATGAACCCACCTCGGCTCTGGATCCGGAACTTGTAGGCGAAGTGCTGGCTGTCATCCGTGACCTCGCGAGCGGAGGCATGACCATGGTCATGGCGACTCACCAGATGGATTTTGCCCGAGCATTGGCTACTGAAATACTTTTCATGGAGCGCGGCCGTATTATTGAACAGGGCGCCCCCGAGACATTGCTGGCTGAAGGCTCCAATACACGCACACGCGATTTTTGCCTACGCCTGCTGGAAATGGGGGCGTGACGTGTTGGACACTGTCTTTCTAGCCAACGAACTTCTCCCCGCCTTGAACCGAGGCCTGCTCGTCTCGCTGGCACTCATTATTCCCTCAGCCAGCCTGGGGTTTGCAGGAGGTGTGCTGTTGGGCTGTGCCCGTGCCTTTGGGCCGCTTTGGCTCAGACGACTGGGAGATGCGTACACCGCGCTGATTCGTGGCGTACCGCTAGCAGTACAACTTATGATGATTTACTATGCCTTGCCCAAGTTTGGCATTTTCTTTCCTCCCTTCGGGGCTGCCATGACAAGCTTCATCCTCTGTACAGCAGCCTATCAGTCAGAGTATGTGCGTGGCGCACTCCTTTCGATACGTCAAGGCCAGATACGTGCAGCACAGGCACTGGGTTTCAGCACCCTGCAGACAATTACATGGATCATCATTCCCCAGGCCGCAAGACGGGCCCTTCCCGGCTGTGGCAACGAAATCGTCTATCTCATCAAATACAGTTCCCTTGCATACCTCGTTACGTGTATGGAACTCATGGGTGAAGGCAAGGTAATTGCATCGGACACATTCCGCTTCACTGAGGTTTTTCTCGCAGTGGGGGCTTACTATCTGGCTATGGTCACCCTGGCCTCGCTACTGCTGCGTCGTCTGGAAGACCGTTTCCACATTCCTGGTTTTGGCATGCGCTAGCATAGGCATTGTGCAGACATGTCCCCCCCTACAATACTCTAACACCAGCACAGCACGTTGCACCACGGCGTCGGGGCTATGCTGCATAAGGAATACTCCATGCTTATCCACTACCGTTTTGTTGTGCCGCTGCTCTGCCTGTTGCTGTCCTTGTCCTTGCTGTCAGACAGCGCCAGCGCAGCCAATGTCAAGCAAGGCCCCCTGAATGTGGCTCTTCTGCTCGAAACTCCCCTTGGCGACCACGACTGGAATGACGCCCTGGCCGCAGGCCTCCAACGCGCGGAACGCGAACTGCATGTGCATGCCAGAGTTGTTGTTGCGCCTCAGGAACAGGATATGGCAAACCTTGAAAACATCTTCCGCAAGGCGGCACGTGACAATGACCTCGTACTCGTGGCTTCTGACAGATTCCACGAGATCCTGCGCGATAATGCCGCCAATTTCCGTCATACCATGTTCGGTTGCATTGACGCCGGGATTCGTGCGCCCAACATCATGTGCATAACCTTTGCTGACGAACAGGCAGCCTATTTGGCAGGTGCAGCAGCCGCCATGCTGGCCCGGCAAAAAACCTTGCCCGGCTTGCATGGGCAAAAAATTCTGGGCTGGCTTTCCGGAGAGGATATTCCCGCTATGCGTTCACTGCTCAATGGATTCACGGAAGGTGCGCGCATTATTGATCCGGAAATGCGCATCATCCATTCCATTGTCGGCTCGTTCGGCGATGCTGAAGCGGGACGCCGGGAAGCCCGCAAGCTGCTGGATCAAGGAGCCGACGTGCTTGTACTGGCCAGTGGCATGGGAAATGCCCCTGCCCTGGAGGAAGTGAATGCGCACAATGCTTACGCCATAGGGCTCAACACAAACCATGACATGCAACTGCCCGGCCGAGTGTTGACCTCCATCCTCAAATACCCGGATGTGGCGGTCTATGACCTTGTGGCTGCAGCAGCCACAGGCACCTTCAAAGGTAAGGAAATCATCGTACGGGACCTGGACAATGGCGGCGTGAATATTACGGACATGCAGCCATTCAAGGCAGCTACCAACGCCAGTTTATCCCAAGACATGGACAGACGCCTGAACGAATTGCGCAAGGAAATCCTGCATGGTGGGGTACGCCTCAAATCTTTGCGCGCCCGCACCTTATGTGACTGCCGCTAGCAAACCTCACCTGTCATAGCCATTGGGATGCGCTTTGTGCCATTGCCAGGCAGAAGCAATGATATCCTCTATGCCTGCCCTGGCCTGCCAGCCAAGTATGGCTTTAGCTTTTGCAGCGGAAGCCACCAGGCGCGCCGGATCTCCCGCGCGGCGTGGCCCGAAGGTGGCATGAATGTTGTGTCCCGTCACGCGGCATGCAGCCTCCACCATCTGCAGCACGGAAAAGCCCGCACCATTGCCAAGATTGCAAACCGCACTCGTGCCACCGCCACATAGATAATCAATGGCCCGAAGGTGGGCATCCACAAGATCCATCACGTCCAGATAATCGCGGATGCACGTGCCGTCCTGGGTAGGGTAGTCGTTACCGAAAATGGTAATGCCCGGACGCTTGCCCAGGGGCACCTGTAGGATGAGTGGAATGAGGTGGGTCTCCGGCCTGTGGTCCTCCCCGATGGATCCGTCAGGCCAGGCACCTGCCACATTGAAATAGCGCAAAATCACAGAACGGATACCATATGCCTGCCCTACCCAATGCATCATGCGCTCCATGACGAGCTTGCTTTCGCCGTATGGATTGGTAGGTTGCAGTGCCGCATCCTCGCTGATGGGAACACTCTCCGGCTCACCATACACGGATGCAGTGGAAGAAAAGACAATCTTCCCCGTGCCGTGCCTGACCATGGCATCCAGCAGTGCCATCATGCCGCCAATGTTATTCTGGAAATACTTGAGCGGCTGCTCTACGCTTTCGCCCACCAGTGAACTGGCGGCAAAATGCAGAACGACATCTATGGGCTGTTCTGTGAAAATGGCATCCAGCAGTGCCGCATCACGCATATCCCCCACATAAAGGCGCACGCCAGCGGGGACAGCGCCCCTGTGCCCAGTCAAGAAATTATCCAGTACAACCGGGGTATCGCCCCGGGCCAGCAGTGCCCGCACATTGTGTGAGCCGATATACCCAGCGCCACCGCAAACAAGAATAACCATGGGTTCCTCGCCGTTATACGTATCTGTATGACGCAAACAATACAGTTCCGGCCTACAGTTCTGCCATATCTGCTTTTCCGTGAGGCCTGGGAACCGGCATATGCCACTCCCCGGGCATAGGTGCAGTTATGGCAGCCCGTTCTCCCAGATAGGGGTTAAAATAGCCATAACGAAGCCACGGGCAAAGCTTCTTCAATCGCTTCATAAACCGGGCAAGACCCATGGCTGGCTTTAATGCCAGCTGCGCCTCTCCCTCTCCGCCATCCATACAGCGAAAATACCATTCCGGGTCAATATTGAGGTTGCGCCACTGAACCATGCTCACACCATTCTCACCCACCAGCCGGGCCAGAGCATCCAATTCCTCTTCTGTATCTGTGATTCCTGGGAAAAAAAGCAGGTTAAGCGAGACCCAGACATTGCGCACCCGGGCTTCACGAATAGAAGCCCGCACGTCTTCCAGGCTGTATTGCACAGGACGGTAATACCGCGCATACAGCGTATCACGGGCACTGTTGCAACTTACCCGCAGACTGGTCAGCCCGACTTCAGCCAAGCGCGCCACTGCCTGCGGAACCGAGGCATTGGTATTACAGTTGACCGTGCCTAGCCCCCCCCCTGTACGGAACAGGCGCACACTTTCCACCAGCAGATCCGGATTCATGAGAGGATCTCCTTCGCAGCCCTGTCCAAAGGAATAGACAGGGACCTGCGTCTCCCTTTGGGAGTGTATGCGCATGACTTCAGCGACTTCCTCAGGGGCAGGTGTGAATGTAAGGCGGCACTGGGGCGTCACATGGACGGGAGAACCTTTTTCCTGCGCAGAAATACAGCCCATGCAGCGTGCATTACAAACACGAGACGTGGGTAACGGGGCCTCATATCGGCCTAGGGCAAAATTACGGGCAGCAGGGCAGTCATAGCGTGCAACGCAATTATCTAGGATATGCCGGATAAGTCTGTTGTCTGGATGCGCGCGCAGCAACGCACGTGCCCCCTTTTCTATGCGGGATCGGGGGATGTTGCGGAATTCCTGTCGCGGTTCAGCGTCCACGCGCTTGGCGCAGATATAAAATCGCCCTCCGGCAAACCCAACGGCTCCATAGGCAAACAATGGCAAAAGGGGTGCCTCGGGCCTGCTTTTGTAGGCAGGGTGCGCGGATATGGTATAGCCTGGTGCTGCGAAAGCGGCCACAGCCAGTTGCGCCTCACCCTCGGGCGCAGCGATATTCCCGCTTTCCGGGTCCAGGCCAACGGCCTGTCGGCCAGGCAAAAGAAAAAACTCACTTTCTTTCGGTAGAGGCATGATCTCGTCAGGCCTAGGAAGCCCCCACTGCGCACCACGACGACACAGCATAAGCAGGTGAGGATCGTCATAAATATTACCCTGCTCGTCTGCCATGACAAGATGTGGCTCAATATGCTGTACAGCCATACATGCTCCTTGCCCAACTGCTACGGAATGTATATGCTACATCGTTCTGGAGGCTTGCAATGTTTCCATTCATGATGTTCATTTTTCTCTGTTTTCTTGGTGTCCTGGCCACGCTATACCATATACTGCGAACACAGGAAAAAAATTTCCACCAGCTTGAGGAGGAACACGCCCAGCTGCGCGTACTGCTGCGGGCCATGGAATCGCGTCTCGACGAGCTGGAAATCAATGTTTCTGCGCAAGATACGGCTTGTGCAACAGCAGAAGGCAGCGATAATGCCAACCGGGGTGCAGTACGGCTTGCCCCCCGTCGCGCACAACGGCCTTCAGATGATGACCTGCTGCACCTGGATTTTGATTCGCCGGTCCCGCAGGAAAATGCCGTTGACCCCGCCCTGGACCTGCATTTTGACCCGGGAGAGAACACACCTCAACAAACGGGCACGCGCTGATTCAGGATGCGTTCATTCCAGGCAGCTTTACTTTATCCAAAGCACAACTCGCTGTTCACGCCTTTGGTTCTCTCATAATGCCGGTAGATGCCCTGAATTTGCCGCAGGCAGCTTCTAGATAGGCTTCACGTAGGACGGTATTGCCCACCTGCTCGGCCCAGTGCAGATAGAGCAACCGCAAGCTGCTTTCACGTATGGCTGCTGCCAAGCCTCGACGACGTGCTGTAATGGTCCTCGTATGTGGCAGGAGAGCCTGTATTTTCCGTGAAAAAGCCTGAGCCCTGTGTATGGCGCGATGTCCGGCGTTCACGGCTGCCAGTGCATTCAACCCTGTGCGTCGAGCCACTTCTGGATGTGCCAGCAAAAACCGTATATGCGCTGCAGCTTCATGCACACTGGCATCAGTTTGGACTGTCGCCCCGTCCTTTGCTGGCCCGTCTGCAGTGTCTGGAGCATAACAGAACATATGTTCACCTTCCGTAAACAAATCTGTCAGCCCATGCCCTATGCGTGGCGTTACCAAGCATCCGCCACAGCCCATGGCCTCAAATACCCTGAAATTCAAGTCACCGTGTTCACAATGGTTGAACAGCACATGTGCATGAGCATAGAGTTCACGGTATGCCCCTCGCGTTACGACAAGGCCAGGCATCTCCTTTCCCAGCGCTGTCAAAAATGCCTTTCGACGGGGCAGATTAGCGGTCATGCTCCCCACAAAAAGGCAATCAATATCTTTAGCTATATCAGCCCTGGGCGTATCTTCGGGCCAGGCAAAGGCCGGCGACCACCAGACGTATTCCCGGGACAAAAAAGAACCCACAAAACGCTCCAGATGGTCGCGCAGAGAAATGAGCGCTGCATCAAAGCCCTGCGCATAGAAAGGCTGCCAAGAATGGATATGGGAATCCACGCTATAAAAAACCGTAAGGCACGGAAAATCCTCCATCCCCAGCACAAAGGGCGCACGACTTTTGTCGGCCACCACCAGCACGTCTGGCACAAAACCCGCCACCTGCACGAGGTCATCCCAGCCGTAGACGGCGGGGTTCTCAAAATTGTGGCGCGCCACTTCCCATCCGCACGAGACAAGCTCGTTACTAAAAAAGGGGCTGCCTATCCATAAAAGTCGCGGCATACATCTTCAGAAGGGTTTTACCACAACAACCGTAGTACGGCGATTGCCAATACGCACGATATACTCTAAATTTCAATACATGGCATGCGCCACAGAGTCGAACCTAGCCTTGACCTTTCTGGCCGTCAAGCCGTGAAAACACACATGCACTGCAGCATCCATCGACTTCGCCTCTTATTGCGCCTTCTGCTGGCGCTCCTACTCGTCATCCTGTTACTCATGGTGGCGGCTTTCTGTTTTTTACAAAGCCATTCCCAGCCACTCATTGAACAGTATGCAAGCGAGGCCGCTGCACAATCTGGGCTGACCATCACCATTGGCACGGCTTACGTTGAGATGTTTCCCTTACCCGCGCTGGCAGTGAGTGATGCTCGCGTAGAGGGTAAAGGATGGAGCTTTTCCGTTGCCTATGCCACACTGCAGCCTCATCTGCCATCACTCCTGCATGGGGTGCTGCGGCCACGCAGCATTACCCTACTACGCCCGCATATCCGTGGCATCCTCCCCCTCTCTATTCAAGATATGGTAGCAGAACAAACAGCAACTGCCCCCGCAGAAGAGGCACCTGCAAACCGGTTTACCCATACCGCTTTTACAGCCCTGTTGCCAGAAAATTGCCAGTTGCATGTGTCTCAGGGTGATATGGATATTACGAGCGCAGATGGTATGCATCTCACGCTCAACGGCTTGCGATGCGGCTTGCACCTGGTGCGTGGCACACGCCTCAAGGGCAATCTCTTCTGGGATGAGGCCCTCTTCGCTCCCAGAAATGCAGTGCCTACCCGACTGACCAGTCTGGCCTTGAAAGGCAATACCCATCTGGATAATCCTCTGCACCATACGCCAGAACTGGAACTCAAGGGCAGGCTGCAACGGACGGACTGGCTGGCCAGCCTTGAGGTAGCACTGCAGGTGTCCACCCAAGGAGCAAGCCCGCGACTGCATATGGCATTGACGGGCGACCTGCGTAAAGATACACAACTTATCCCCATAAGTCTGGTTGGCACTGCCATCCGACAGGAAGATACAGAAGCCATTCGACTTGAAGACATCCGCTTTGCGCTGGGGAAGGACAGTGGCGCATTTAACGGCACACTGCGCCATGGCATTCCTGAAGTTTTTTCCCTCGACGGACGCCTGCTGCTGCGCCGTGCCAGCCTGACACAATGGCTGGGCTTTGCCCGCAGCCTCCCACCCGGTCTTCAGCATGCGCTAGATGCCCTGACCGATGGCGTGCTTGATTTCTCGCTGGACAGCAAAGGGCTGCGCGTACCACACATAGAAGCGACAGCCTCTGGCAGCCGTTTTACAGGCTCAGGGGGGGTGGCAAGCTGGGCACAGCCTGTGGTGGCACTGGATCTTACCGCACCTATGGTCAATCTAGGCCGTGCGCTGCCAGAATCTACCGGCACACTGCCCGTTCCGCCCCAATATGGGCACGAGGCGTTCACCCCAAAACCTGGCAATCCCGTCATACCGGGCGAACTGAACGTGGGTTACGACATCCGCCTGAACGCAGCTGCTGTTGCGTACGGCCCACTAGAAATCAAAGATGCACATGTGGTGATCAAGCCCGGACTGGTTGATGCCAAAAGTCGGCTTGAAGACACCCTGCTGCTGGTACAGGGCAAGCTGTACGGGGGGAACGTAAAGGGCGAAACCATTCTGGGCGGCAGCGAGGAGACGCCCTACGCCATCCGCGTACAGCTGAACAACATAGACGGTGGCCCACTGGCCCGCGCCCTACCAATCCTGCCCGTTACAGGAGGGCGACTTCAAGGCGATGTGAACATCATGAGCCAGGGCAAGGAACTGAACATGTTTCTGAACAGGCTCCGTGGTAATGTGAATGTGCATGCAGAGCGCGGGAAATTGCGGTCTTCAAGAAAAAATAGCGCTTTTGCCTTCCGCACGCTGGATGTAAGCTTCAAGGCCCGCTCTGGCCAGTGGAAACAAAACCGGCTCGGGCTGGATGGTCAATGGGATGCAACCCTGGCTGACACTGGCCTGAACGCCCAGGCAAAACTTTCAGGCACACTCTGGTTCGGTGGTGCAGGCGGGCAGGTGGCATTTCAGAACCTACCCGGAGAGTTTACATGCGACATCGCACCAGAGCGCTCGCTCAAACTTTCAGGACTTCAGGCACAGGCTTCCGGCCGGTGCAGCTTCCAGGCAAACAGTGCGGTTTTTTCCCTGACAGAAGGGCTTGTGAGAGCCCTTGGCGCAGAGGCAAAAGGGAATATCTATCTCAACATGGGCACGAATGAACCTGCCTGGCAGGGCAAGCTCGTCCTCTCCATACCCGACATGCTCAAAACTCTGCGTCTGGCAGGAGTATCCCCATCCCGCCTACCTCGTGACCTGAACAAACTCTTTCTGGAAGCAAATTTCAAAGGCAACGCCAACGAACTGGCGCTGAACAACCTGCGCACCCGTGTGAGCGCGACAGACATCAAGGGATCGTTTACCGCCAACTGGCGCAACGCTCTGGCATTCCAGTTTAACCTGACCACGCCACACCTGAATCTGGACCACTATTTCCCCCCGCAAGGATCAAAAAGCAAGGGGCACAACGCGACACACAGTCCCCCCTGGGATTTTCGTTTCATGCAGACATTCAATGCCAAAGGCGAATTACGGGCCGAACAGATTAGCCTCTGGAAGCTGCATATCCACGATGCCTACGTTGCAGTAAAACTGGAACACGGCCTCCTTGACGTACAAAGCGGCAAAGCCCGTTTTTACGGTGCTCCGGTATCCGCACATGCTAAAGTACTCTGTGACAGGGGGCTGAACGTGAGTTCATCTTTTGCGGCAGAAGGTTTTGACCTCGGTGAGGCCAGCCGGGACAGAGGAGGTGAGGCCGCATTGGGCGGCAAGGGCTCTTTTGCGGCTACCCTCAAGGCTGTGCTGACGGAATCGGGGCAATTAGCGAGCAAACTGGACGGCTCCTGGCGTTTCACCGTGAACCAGGGATTTCATCAGCCGAGGGACAAACACGGCGCACTCAAGGGCAAGCCAACCCGTTTTGCAATGGCCGGCGCTTCCGGCAGTCTTAACGCCGGTCTTGCCAGGAGCAACAATTTTCAACTTAAGGGCGATGACCTTATCGTCACTGGTGGAGGCTGGGTAAATTTAGCCAATGAAACCTTGGACTGCAATTTCCTGGTAAACAAAAAAAATTTCCCCGACTTTCCACTGCGCCTCTATGGGCAGTTTGACAATACCAAGACATCCATTGGTGCGGGCACACTGCTGCTCAACACTCTTGGCGGTATTGCAGGCGGGGTTGTAGATCTGCTTGGCAGCCTGCTGGAAGGAACATGGAAAATCTTCCGCTGACGAGAGCCACTATGCTCCTCAAAACACGCAGCATTTTTGCAGCAGTAGTGCGCTATTTTGGGCATCTGCGTTGACATGACGACACGTACGGGGTACACATCGAATATTCTTTTTTGCACAACCCCTACGGTTTCGCCAAGGAGATGCGTGATGAATATTCTTATCTTTGGGCCTAATGGCAGCGGCAAAGGCACTCAGGGCGATCTTATCAAACAAAAGTATAATCTCGCCCATATTGAATCCGGCGCCATATTCCGTGAGCATATTGGCGGCGGCACGGAACTGGGCAAAAAAGCAAAAGCCTATATTGACCGCGGTGATCTTGTCCCTGACGACATCACCATACCCATGGTGCTCGACACACTGAAAACCAAGGGGCAGAATGGCTGGCTGCTGGACGGTTTCCCACGCAACATGGTGCAGGCAGAAAAACTCTGGGATGCCCTCAAACAGGCTAATATTCAGCTTGACTATGTTGTGGAGATTCTTTTGCCCCGCGAGACGGCCAAAAACCGCATCATGGGCCGCCGTCTTTGCAAGACCAATAACAACCACCCCAACAATATCTACATTGATGCCATCAAACCCAATGGTGACAAATGCCGTGTTTGTGGCGGTGAGCTCTCCTGCCGCTCCGACGATCAGGATGAAGCCGCCATCAACAAACGCCACGATATCTACTATAATACCAAGGATGGCACCTTGGCAGCAGCCTACTTTTTCAAAAAACTGGCCGACCAGGGAAAAACGAAATATATTGAACTGAACGGCGAAGGTTCCATCGAATCCATTAAGGAAACCCTGCTTTCACAGCTTGCCTGACATCTTTTGTGTAAGCTGAGACGGCGTGCATTCGCCTCGGACGTGTAGCAAAGCCCCCTTGCGGGGGCTTTGTGTTTTTGTCGCCAGTAATACCATTCAGGATATGGCCGCTACCTTTCCGCGTTGTTTTCGGGCATACTGCCCGGCTTTTCATCTGTGGACACCCCCGAAAAACTCTCATCCCAGGTATCTACCACCTCGTCATAGAAGAAAAACGTATTTTTGTTTGCCTGCTTGGCATGGTACTGCGCAGTGTCTGCACGCTCCAGAGCCACTTCGTAAGAGGGTTCCGTACCGTCGAAAAGATAGATACCAATACTGGCGGTAATCTCCACCACATTGTCGTCTTCTTCAAAGAACATGTGCAATCCCGACCGCAGGGCCTCTACACGCCCTCGCAGGGCTTCGCGGGTAATGCCACGCACAAACACACAGAATTCATCACCGCCGAAACGGCCTACGGCATCGGCATTGCGGAATGTGCTCTTGATAATCTCAGATGTTTTCAGCAAGGCGTCGTCGCCCCGGATATGCCCCATGGTGTCATTAAGCGTTTTGAAATTATCCAGGTCAAGAAAGATCAAAGCGTCTGTCTTGTCCCCTTGAGGACGTACCGGCAAACAGGACTTGACCTTTTCGTTGAACGCTGTCTTGTTCAGCAGATCAGTAAGACTGTCCCGCTGCGAAAGCCTCTCAAGCTGGGCCCGTTGCCGCACGCTTTCGTCGATATCCACTATCTTGCCCACGAGACGCAAGGGCATGCCCGGTTTGCTCACGCGTGTGGTCTGTATACGACACCAGATATACCGGCCCTCTGCAGTAGGCATGCGCACCACGGCAAAGGCCGTGGGGGCGCCAGCGAGAATGCGTCGCCAGATTTCCCGAAAAGCGGGCAAATCTTCTGCATGGATGACACGACGGGGATTTAGCTCCCCATGGGCATCAAAGGAAGGTATGGCATCATCGCCGAATTTGCGCCGGAAATTGGAAGAACACTGGAACTGGCGCTTTTCCACATTCACATCAAAGATGATATCCTGTGAATGCTCGAGAATAAGACGGTAGCGTTCTTTCTCCTCCTCCAGCTCCTCACGCATGTGCTTCTGATCGGCAATAAAGAGAAGCACGCAATCCAGCACCGGCTTATCGTCAGCGGTTGTGCCCACAGTACCACGCAACAGCAGGGGGAGCCAGGTATTGTCAGCGCGACGCAGCACAAGTTCCATGCTGATGGCCTGAGCATCCTTGTGCAGTTTGTGCTGCAATGACGCTGCATCACTGTGCTGCATGATATCCACAAGATGCTCTGGATGGCTCTGCCCTTCTGAATAGCCCAGCATAGCCCAAAATGCGTTGTTGGCATCAAGGATGGGCAGGGATTCAACGGGTGACAGTTGTATCACACCGCCGTTGATGTTGTTGGCAATGTGGGCAAGGCGTTGATCACTAGCGCGCATGCGGCGCTGACTGTTGCGCTGCAAACGCAACATGACAAAAACAAGTCCCAGTATGCCCAAAGTCAAAATGCCAACGAGTGCCAGTAAGAAACCGTAACCGGATACGAGATGGTCCATGGCCTTTCGCCTGCATAGGGTCACAAATATAACGATTGCGCATGGTCCTCACCCGTGCGCACGCAAACGACATTTTTACATCACCGTGTTTCAAGGCGCAATACGAAAAGTTGCATTGCCAGTGCTTCCAGCACTCTGGCCGGAGCCACGCCGTACTGCAGGGCCTCCTGGGCCTCAGTAAACCATCGGCACGCCACCGCTCTGCCTCGTGCATCCAGCGACATGAAGGCAGCATCCAATGGCCGATCATTTGTGTGTTCACCCGCGAGCACTCTGATCATGGCCTTCTGGCAGCAGAGTAGAAGGCGTGAGGCCAAATCCGCATCCACAGCCCCCCTGACCGATGTTTTATCCAGAAATCCCTTGCCGGTTTGCAGAAACCTGGCCAGCATGTTCGGCCATTCCTGCAACTGCGCATCCTCCTGACGGCTGTCAGGCCAGGGCAGCGTCAGGCAGAAAGAGCGGGAAACCAGGGTTGGCAGCAGCTGCTCACGTTGCGGCGTCAGCAAAATAAAAACAGTAGTGGACGAAGGTTCCTCCAAAACCTTGAGCAGGGCATTAGCGGCTTCGTCACGGGTAAGACGCAATCCCGCAAGCACAACGACGCGCCTTCCCCCTCCATGTGTGGTATCGCGCAGACGCACCTTGAGTTCCCGCACATGTTCCATGTTAAGGGCACGCACAGGGCCAGGGCTTTCCTCGTCTTCACGATTACTGATGCGACCATCATAGGCGGCCCAGTCCAGATACTCTCCCGCCGCTATCTGCCTGCAGGTCGGACATTGCAAGCAGGGAGTGCCTGTAACTGCCTGCGGGCAGTTGATACGTGCAGCCCAGTAGCGCGCCACATCCATGCGCTGGACTTCTGTACCGCCCTCCAAAAGCAGAACCTGTGGCGGTGCCTCCCCCAAGCGGTCAAGGACATGCCGCAGCCTGTCAAAGGCCGGGCCTGCAATGGCGGGCAGCAGTGCATCCATGCATCAGCGTTCGATGGTCTGACGGCGGTCCGGCCCCACAGACACTAGGGAAATCCTCACGCCCGCAAGCGCTTCAATGCGACTGATATAGGCGCGCACATTATCCGGCAGGTCAGCATAGGAAGTGCAGCCGCTGATGTCCTCGTCAAAACCGGGAAGCTCCTCATACACGGGGGTCACTTCACCCAAGCCGCCCTCTTCCTGCGGCGGATATTCCAGGCGGCGCCCATGGTACTCATAGGCCACGCAAATCTGCAACACGGGCAGGTTCTGCAAAACATCCAGCTTGGTCAGTGCGATGTCGGTCAGCCCGTTAAGGCGCACGCTTTCCCGCAGTACCACGGCATCCAGCCAGCCGCAGCGCCGGGGACGGCCGGTTGTTGCCCCGAATTCGTGACCTTCGGTACGCAGATAACTGCCCGTGTCGTCCAGCAGCTCTGTGGGGAAGGGGCCGGAGCCCACACGGGTAGTGTACGCCTTGACAATGCCCACCACACGCGTGAGCGCCGAAGGCGCAATGCCGCAGCCTGCGGCCGCATTGCCAGCCACGGTATTGGATGACGTCACAAAGGGGTAGGTGCCATGGTCGATATCCAGGTGTACCCCCTGTGCACCTTCAAACAGGATGTCACCTCCCTTCTGCTGCACCTCCTGCAGCCTATCCTCCACCTCTGTGAGGTACGGGGTCAGACGCGGTGCAAGGGCAAGCAGGCCGTCAATGACCGCTCCCGGATCCAGGGGCTCAAAATTATACGCACGCAACAGGATATTTTTTTCTTCCAGAGCGTGGGTAACCTTGCTGCGCACCAGCTCGGGATTGCACAGATCACCGGCACGCAGGCCGACACGCGCTGCCTTGTCTTCATAGCAGGGGCCGATGCCGCGCCCGGTCGTGCCGATTTTACGGCCGGCCCGCTTGGCCTCACGGGCTTTATCCAGGCTTTTGTGGTAGGGCAGGATAAGATGGGTTTTCTTGCTGATGCCAAGGCGTGCCGGGGAAACATCTATCCCTCGTTGCGCGAGCTGATCCACTTCCTGGAGGAATACTTCCGGGTCCAGCACAACGCCGTTGCCCACAAGACAGATGGTGCCCTCATGCAGGATGCCCGAAGGAATGAGGTGAAGGATGGTCTCCTGCCCCTGCACCTTGATGGTATGCCCCGCGTTGTTGCCGCCCTGAAAGCGTACAATGGCCCTGCTGCGGGCGCTCAGCATGTCAACAATCTTTCCCTTGCCTTCGTCGCCCCACTGAGCGCCAATGATAACCGTATTCGCCATGGTGTTACCTGCCTGCAATGCCGCCCTGCGGCAAGGAATCCTCCGTCCGTCCGCCAGGGAACGGCCGGTCAGGGTCATAAAAAAACCGCCCTATGCGGGTGGGAAAAACCAGTTTCAATGCACAATGCACATCTCTTATGTACATGTATTCTGGATACGGATGCAAGTCAAACCGGCAGGTGCGGAGCCATGGAGTTATGGTGCGGATGTGTCAGAAGGGGGCGTATCATCATCATTGGTTGCAGAAGGCGTAAACTCCAAAACACGGCAGCGTGTGGCGGGAGGCGTCTCTTCTGCCTGTTCCAGATGAAAAGCCGGCAGATCCGGGAAGAGGCCGTCATGTTCCTCCGGCGGCCGGGACTGACGCGCCCAGTGATAGTTGAAAAGCTGGTTCTTCCAGCGCTTGGCCTGAAGCATGGAAAATACAAGGGCCGCCTCTTCCCATGCCTTAGTGGGTTCAAAACGGCTGACCGTCGTCGCGTACTTGCTCCACAACGACATCAACGAGGCCTCATCAATGGCATCCAGTTGCCGTGCCAGACGAACAAGCAGCTTTTCCATACGCTCCTCCCCGTAGGCAACTGATATAGTGCCGCCCGGGCAATTCGTCAACGCACGAAGGCATAGCAGCACCTTGAGAAGTGCTGCCCGACGCGCTACACTATGCCATTGGCTGCATCGGGAAACACCTGTGGCAACAGTACGGCATGTTACCTTTCCAGAGCAGACCGGGCAATCTGGAGTTCTGCAACAATGAAACGACTACGGGCCAAGGCACAAGCCGCCCACTACGGGACGCAACATCTGCCGCGCCGTCAGCAATACATTGCCAGACAACGACTCGCACCGCGCTGTTGCCGCATCCCCTCCGGCGGCAGATTTCTGCGGGACAGACGTGCCAGCTCCATCGCCTTCTTTGAAAACAGCCTGAAAGAAGCCAGCAGCATCGCCAAAAAACACGATTTTGCCACGGCACGGCAGCGCACCCTTGTTCTGGAAAAACGGGCCGCCCTTTCCCGTCAGGCCAAGGCCATGCTTCTGCTGGCCGAAGCGCTCCATGACTGGGGCTACCTTGCCGATGCCGAACGTTGCTGTACAGAGGCCATAAAACTTGCCGAACGCAGGGACGCTCCCTCTCTTGTCACAAAAAAACTCGCCCTGTACCTGCTGGGCGCCATCGCCGGCGAAGCCGCCAACCATGCTGTGGCCCGCCATATCTGCCGCCAGCTGCTGCGCATCTTTCCCAACGACCCCGCAGTCATGCTCTACCTTATATTCCATATGAGCTACGACCCCGAACAGCATCTGCGTCGCCAGAAAACATGGGCCAGACTCTGGGCCAGAGGCGTCATGCCACCGGCGGGGAGCTGTCAGCGCCCTCCTGCCCTGCCGTTGCACGGTCGCCCCCTGCGCGTGGGCTATGTATCTGCGGATTTTGACATCCACCCCGTGGGTTTTTTTGTGCGCGGCGTACTGCCCGCCCATGATCCCAGGCGCGTGCAGGCCTTTGCCTATAATTCCGGAGACAGCAGCAACTTCATTGCCCAAATGATCGACCAGGGCACTACCGTGCGGCATGTGGCAAGTCTCGATGATACACAGCTGGGTGCCCTCATCCGTGAAGACGGTATTGATGTGCTTGTGGATCTCTCTGGCTTGACCAAGGGCACGCGTCTTGCCGTTTTTGCCCGCGAGCCTGCCCCCGTGCTGATCACCTGGCTGGGCTACTGGGCCACAACGGGCCTGTCCTGCATGGATGCCGTGCTGCTGGACCACTGGCATGCCCCGGAGGGTATGGAACACTATTTTACGGAACCCATCGTGCGCCTGCCCGTGGCGCGCTTTTGCTATCAACCCTTAAGCGAAGATCCACCCGTACACCCCAGGCCTCCTTGTATGAAAAGAGGCTATGTGACCTTTGGCAGCTTCAACAACACCACCAAGCTTACAGGCCCTGTGCTGGATGCCTGGGCGCGTGTGCTCGCGGGCGTTCCGCACTCCCGCCTGCTCCTCAAGTGGAAAACCTTTCACGATGTGGCCCTGCAGGAGCGCATCAAGCGTTCCTTTGAAGCCAGGGGCATTGACCCCGCAAGGCTGGAATTTCGCGGCTGGAGCCCCCTGCGCACCATGCTGGCGCAGTTCAATGACATGGACATCATGCTGGACAGCTTCCCCTTCACCGGTGGTATGACTACCTGCAACGCATTGTGGATGGGTGTGCCAGTGGTGACGCTGGCTGGCGAAGGCGTTGTCAGCCGACAGGGGCATGCCATACTGGGCCAGCTGGGCCTGGAGGAACTGTCGGCCCGCAGTGTGGAACACTATGTGAACATCGCCATCGGCCTGGCCGGCAATCTGCCCCTGCTCACCCTGCTGCGCTGCACCCTGCGCGGCAGAATGCGCGCCTCCCCCCTGCTGGATGTCAAAGGTTTTACGCGGCATCTGGAAGACGTGTTTTTTGCACTCTACAAAAAACGCGTGCTAACAGATTCTGACCCAAAGGAATGACAATCGCGTCACCCGTTACAAATTGCCCCATATATAGTTGCCAAACCTTGCCTCGCGCAGCAAAAAAGGGCGCGTTGCCGCGCCCCCGAAAGTGTGTGTTTATTTCTTTAGAGCCTGATCCCAGCCTACAGCAGAGCATTGAGCAGGGAGGTGGCATTACCGCCCTGGGTCACCACCTGATGGTCCGAGGCCGTGTGGTAGCTGGAGGCCAGGTCGTTGAGCATGTCATAGCGGTTGTTCAGCAGATTGGCCTGAGCGCCAGCCACGGAAATCAGGCCGAGGACACCTTTGATGGCGTTCTCCATGGTCGAGTACGCTGCCGTTGTATTTCCAGCTGCCATGGAACCAATCGCTGAAACAAGCGCCTGATAGCCAGCGTCGGCAGTTATATCAACACCAACAGAAAGCGAACCAGAACCCGCCCCCAAGTCAATACCCGTCGTCCCGCCGAGGACAGCCACGCCATCCAGCGTTGTGGATATCAAACTTGCCAACTGGTTGCTATACTCCGTGCCGAGCTTTGCAAGTGCCACTGAATCCGTGGTGGTTGTAGCGGCCTCATAGGCATTCTTAGCCAGGGCAAGTATCTCGGTAAGGGCATCCTGTGTGCCGTCTACAATGGTCACGCCCTTGGCCACGTTACCCGCGGCAGCATTATTGGCACGCGAAGCCACGTCCAGATGGGCGGCATTGATACGCCCGCCCATGGTGATGGTATTGCCGTTGGTGGTGCGGTACTGCCCGTTCATGATCTTGTTGAGCAGCAGTTCGGCGGCGAAATCGGTATTTTCTGTCAGTCCTGAGGTAGATGTGGTTGCCATTGAAAACCCTCCCTGGTTAACAATCATGGCATGGGCAGCACAGCCGTACACCATGCGGACACGCCGCCGCCCGAAAGTTCCATCTGCTATATCGGCCAGATTTGTGCAAGCTTTAGCCCGGTTGTGAAAATTTTTGCGACTTGCCGAAAAAATTATTCTCCCCCTTGCATTCTCGCCTTTCTTGCACAATGATGAACGGGAAACTCAACTATCCCATGTCGGTCCCCCGCAATATTTCTGCGGGATGGTTTCCGGCATGCCATATTAAGGAGTGATCACATGCCCGAGAACATTCTTGTTGTAGGCGGCGTGGCCCTGGGCCCCAAGGCCGCCTGCCGCTGCAAACGACTCATGCCCCATGCTAACATTACCCTGGTGGATGAAAACGTCTATATTTCCTACGGGGGCTGCGGCATCCCCTACTTTGTATCCGGCGAAACACAGAATCTGGACGATCTGCGCTCCACCCCCTATCACACCATACGCGACGCGGCATTCTTCGACACCATGAAGGGCATCACCGTGCGTACGCAAACGCGTGCCCTGGCCATCGATCGCCAAGCCAAAACCCTGCTGGTGAAAGATGTGGTGAGCGGCAAAGAGGAAAAACTGCCCTACGACAAGCTGGTGCTGGCCACGGGCGCGACCCCGCGCATGCCCAAGGTGGAGGGCGGCGACCTGGCCAATGTGCTTTCCCTCACCCGCCTGGAGGCAGCACAAACCATCCGCACGGCCTGCGAGGGCGGCAAAATTTCCGAAGCCGTCATCGTGGGCGGTGGCTTCATCGGGCTGGAAGCAGCAGTGGCCCTGGCCGACATGTGGGGCGTCAAGGTCAGCGTGGTGGAAATGATGGATCAGATCCTGCCCGGCGCGCTCTCTCATTCCTTCGGCCAGATGGCGGCCCACGACTTCACCAGCCACAAGGTGGACGTCTACACCTCCGAAAAGGTGCTGCGCCTGGAGGGAACGAACGGTGCCGTGGCCAAGGTGGTGACCGACAAACGCGAACTGCCGGCCCAGCTCGTCATCTTTGCAGCGGGTTTCATTCCCAACGGCCAGCTGGCCAGGGACGCAGGACTGGAGGTGACCCCCTTTGGCGCCGTGGTGGTGGACGCACACATGCGCACCACAGATCCCGATATTTACGCTGGCGGTGATTGCTGCTCCATCAAGAATATTATCACCGGCAAACCCGGCTATCTGCCCCTGGGCAGCATGGCCAACCGCCAGGGGCGCGTCATCGGCACCAACCTGGCTGGCGGGGACGCGCGATTCCCCGGTTATGTAGGCACCTGGGCCGTCAAGCTCTTTGAGCTTTCCTTCTGCGGCGTGGGCTTTACCGTAGAGCGCGCTCGCAAGGAGGGCTTCGATGCCATCGGCGTAAGTGTGGAGCAGCTGGACCGAGCCCACTTCTACCCCGAAAAATCCATGATGAGCCTGGAACTGGTGGTGGAAAAATCCACCCGGCGCGTGCTGGGCATGCAGGGAGCCTGCGTTGACGGCGCCGCCCTCAAGGCCCGTGTGGATGCCGTGGCCGCCGCCCTGCAATGCGGCAAGCCCACGGTGGAAGACATTTCCAATCTTGAAGTCGCCTATGCCCCACCCTTTGCCGCAGCCATGGACGTGGTCAACGTGGTGGGCAACGTGGCGGAAAACGTGCTCTGCGGCCGATTCTCCCCGGTTACTGCTGATGCCTTCATGGAACTGTGGAAAAACCGTAGTGACAATCATGTGTTCTTTATTGATGCCCGCCCGGCTGCCGCCGGCAAGGCCGTACAGAAAAAACACCCCGACTGGCACGCCATTCCGCTGGAAGAGATTGCCGCCCGCGTGCAGGAAGTGCCCAGGGATCGCCCGGTGGCCATAATCTGCAATACTGGCCTGCGCTCCTACGACAGCCTGCTCATTCTGGCCCGCAACGGCGTGACAGATGTGGTCAACGCCATGGGCGGCATGCAGGCCGTCAATAAAATGGGGCTTACCCTGTAAAATGCATGCACTTTTTTCGGCCGGCCCCTGCTGCGGGGCCGGCTTTGCCGGAATAGTGAAAAATTTCTCCCACGCCATTTTTAGGCTGTTCATTCAAACAGTTTTATGCTACGGGACTCTCCTGACATGCCATACAGGTAATCACGAGCATAATCCGGGTCAGGCTGAAAAATCATCTCCCTTTTTGATGGACGGTCCAAGCTACTTTGTGTAAACTTTCTCAAGTGCTGTTTCATCCCTGGTAATGATGCGGAACATGCCTGTTCCGCTGCGCCGTTGTTCCTGCCCTGTACGGGCAGGATGCTACTGACGGCAGCCTCTTTTCGGTATCGAAAAACATTGCGCGTCCTGCGGACGCCGAGGAGGGACCATATGGCTCATATGAAAACCATGGACGGCAACAACGCCACTGCGTACATTGCCTACGCGCTGTCGGAAACGGCGGCCATCTATCCCATCACGCCATCGTCTGTCATGGGCGAGGTGATGGACGAAATGGCGGCCAAAGGCGCCAAAAACCTGTTCGGTCAGAAAGTGACCGTGCGTGAAATGCAGTCCGAGGCCGGTGCTACCGGCGCTGTGCATGGCATGCTCTCCGGCGGTGCGCTCACGTCCACCTACACGGCGTCGCAGGGCCTCCTGCTGATGATCCCCAACATGTACAAAATTGCAGGCGAGCTCCTGCCCGGCGTGTTCCATGTTTCCGCCCGTGCTCTGGCTTCCCATGCTCTCTCCATTTTCGGCGACCATCAGGATGTCATGGCTGCCCGCCAGACGGGCTTCTGTTTCCTCGCGTCCTCATCCGTGCAGGAATGTATGGATCTGGCCCTGGTGGCGCACCTTTCGGCCATTGATGCCAGCCTGCCCTTCTGCCACTTCTTCGACGGTTTCCGCACCTCCCATGAAGTGCAGAAAATTGAAGTCATCGACTACGAAGACATCCGCAAACTGGTCAACTGGGACAAGGTTGCAGAATTCCGCGCTTCCTGCATGAATCCCGAGCATCCGCACATCCGCGGCACAGCCCAAAACCCCGACATCTACTTCCAGGCACGCGAGGCTTCCAACGCCTACTACGACGCCGTACCTGGCATCGTGCTGGAAAACATGAAGAAAGTGGCCTCCATCACCGGCCGCAAACACCGCCTCTTTGACTATGTGGGTGACCCCGAAGCCGACCGTGTGATCATTTCCATGGGTTCGTCCTGCGAAGTCATTGAGGAGACGGTCAAATACCTCAACGGTCAGGGCCAGCATGTTGGCCTGGTGAAGGTACACCTGTACCGTCCCTTCTCGGCCGCACACCTGCTTGAGGCCGTGCCCGCCACTGCCTCCTGTATCACCGTGCTGGACCGCACCAAGGAATGTGGTGCCCAGGGCGAACCCCTGTACCAGGACGTGTGCACTGCCTTCTCAGAAAAGGGCATCGCCCCCAATCTGGTGGCCGGTCGCTACGGCCTGGGCTCCAAGGACTTCACGCCCGGCATGGCCAAGGCCGTGTATGACAACATGCAGGCCATGCAGCCCAAGAACCACTTTACCGTGGGCATCAACGACGACGTGACCAACCTCTCCCTGGATGTGGAGGAAGAGATCGACACCGTGCCCGCCGGCACCGTGCAGTGCAAGTTCTTCGGTCTCGGCGCGGACGGCACCGTGGGTGCCAACAAGCAGGCCGTCAAGATCATCGGTGACAACACCGACATGTACGCTCAGGCCTACTTTGCCTACGACTCCAAGAAATCCGGCGGCTTCACCGTATCGCACCTGCGTTTTGGCAAGCAGCCCATCACATCTTCCTACCTCATCACCCAGGCCGACTACATTGCCTGCCACAAGGCCGCGTACGTGACCATGTATGACGTGCTGGAAGGCATCAAAAACGGCGGTACCTTCGTGCTCAACTCCGGCTGGAGCCTGGCGGACATGGAAAAGCACCTGCCCGCCGAAATGAAACGCACCATCGCCCGCAAGAAGCTGAAATTCTACAATATTGACGCCGTAAAGGTGGCACAGGAAGTGGGCCTCGGCGGCCGCATCAATATGATCATGCAGACCGCCTTCTTCAAACTCGCCAACGTGCTTGACTTTGACAAGGCCGTGGCCCTGCTCAAGGAATCCATCAAGAAGACCTACGGCGCCAAGGGCGACAAGGTCGTCAACATGAACATTGCCGCCGTTGACAAGGGTTCTGACGCACTCGAAGAAGTGAAATACCCCGCCTCCTGGGCTGATGCCACGGAAGGCGCTGTTGTCTGCCACTGCGACGACGACGAATACATCGCCGGCGTGGTACGGCCCATCCTGGCCCAGCGTGGCGACAAGCTGCCCGTTTCCGCCATGGATCCGGCCGGCTTCATGCCCCTCGGCACGGCCGCCTGCGAAAAACGCGGCGTGGCCATCAACATTCCCGAATGGCAGATGGAAAACTGCATCCAGTGCTGCCAGTGCTCGTTTGTCTGCCCCCACGCTGCCATCCGTCCGGTGGTTGCTAACCCCGAAGAGCTGGAAGGTGCGCCGGCCAGCTTTGTGACCAAGGACGCCATGGGCAAGGAGCTCAAGGGCATGAAATTCCGCATCCAGGTATATCCCGAAGACTGCC
>JAFTDG010000153.1 GCA_017454325.1 Desulfovibrio sp.
CCAGATATTTCTGGGTGTCAAAGTTATTGCTGGGGTTGATGCCTTCCTTGGTGCCATACTGGGTGTAGTGATCCCACGCGCTCATGCCGGCATCTTTAATGGCAGCCTGAATGTAGGCGGCCTGCTCCTCAGTCACATCAGCCACGGCCTTGTCAAAGTAGTCGGCCGCTTTGAAGATGTAGTACTGGCTCGGAATGAAGTTAGCGTTGGGTGAGAGATTCTCTTCAGCCGTATGCCCATACTGCTCAAAATGCTGCTGGGCACCATCAACACCCTTAAAACCGGCCTGCTCAAAAGCGTCAGCAACCTGCTCGGCAGTCCAGTTAGCTGAAGGGTCTGCAGCATTCAACTGTGCACGTTTGTTGGCCATATACGTGCTGTAATCAAACCATTTGTCAGCCATTTTTGAAAATCCTCCGGAGAAATAAAAGATTGTTTGAGCCCCCTTGGGCGCCCCATGCGCCGCAGGGTTTACCGGTAATGGGAGGTTGCAGCGGGTGTGACGTTGCGGCCATCCGGGCCGGACGTTGTGCCACAAGTGAGGTACCAACTCATGCGGCACGGGCTGCGCGCTCCCAGTAGCTCCTTCCGTAGCGCATTACTTCGCCGCTTACATTTTGCGAAGCATACGCTGTACGACCACTTCTATGGTCGGTACACTATGGTTACAGGGTTGAACATTTCCCTCCCCACAAACCCCAGACAACACATCAAGGTTTAGTGCAGCGACATGTCATCCCTGTGTTACCTCCTGTAAAAATGTATATTGCCTGCGCCCGTGCGGGCGATGGCATCACGACTCCAAAGGAGCCGGTAACGGTACGGCACTGGCCGCTTTTTCTTTCTGTGCGGCCACTTCCTTGCGCACCCGCCGCATAAAGCTGCTGTAAGGCATGTCACAGGCTTTAGCAGCCTTGACGCCCGAAAGCTCATGGGCAAGATAGCGCTGCTTCTGTTTTTCATATCCCTTGGGCGCCTTCCTGGGAGGACGACCGAATTTCTTGCCCCGGCGCTGCGCGTTGATGATGGCGTTTCGCTGTTTGTGCTGACGAAAATATTTTTCCACCTTGAGCAGGGCCTCCAAGGCTACGCGGGGCATGCGCGCCAGAGGCTCCGCATCACTTTCCCAGCCTTGAAAACTGAGGGGGTAGCCCTGGTGCATCAGGTCGTTCACGCTGCGCAAGGTATCCTCATAAGTGAAGCCCATATCGACGATGGTGGTCACCGACAAACTGCCCTTACCTTCCAGAGACGCCCTGTGCTCAGCATCCATGACACACCCTCATCCAGTACACGTCCGATCTGCCCCTGTGCCTGGGGGTTCAAGCCTTGTGCAACGATTTGGCTTTTCTCACAAAGGTGCTCATAGGCATGTGCAAGCTCGCCGACGCCCTCTTGGCTGTGATTTCTCCTGCCAGCCACGAACGGGCTGCCTCGGCAAAACCTTCAGGCAGCGGCGCTACAGGCCGCCCCAAGGTTCTGCCATCGCTGCGCGCCCGCTTCGTTCCCTGGCGGGCGCGGCGCTGCGTAAAAGCACAGCGAAATTTCTCGAAGGCCTGCACTGCTTCCATGGTCACATCAAGAAAGGGCGAGGAACCACTGTTGAGCGTCTCTTCGGTATGGCCGAAATGCACATCTATGCCGCGGCTGGCCATGCGACGCAGCATAGCAACAATGCCGTCAGTCCTGTCTGCCAGGTGCGTTATGCCGGGCACATACAGGGTATCGCCTGGCCCGATATCGGTAATACAAATCTCCAGGCTTTTGCGACCCCGCTGGCAGTCGGTATACATGGCGTCATAGTGCCGCCTGGTGACCAGATCATTGCTTTCAGGTTTCCTCGGATTAGTATACATATAAAGCACATCCATAATCCGTACCCTTTGTTTATGTGCCTTATTTATATATTCATATACATTTTGACAAGTAATTTTTAAAATATTTTTTTTATTTATAATTTCAGCATGTTATTTGTAATTTTTTCAATTTCTTATATAATAAAATATGCTCATTAACATGGCTAAAAATGATAATATATTCTGTAATTTCTATATATTATCATACAGAAAACGTGTTGCAAAGGATACCTTGAAAACCGGCTTTTTCTGTCCAAGCACAAATTCTAAAATTGAAATTGTAGGTAATATTGATAGAAGCAAACCGTCAACGCGGTATGCTGTTGCGGGTCTTGTGGGGCTGCCTATTGCCCTGCGCCAACATTCAATCATTGACACATGGCCAAAAAGCGATAAAAATTATTTTTTGGATTTTAAGCGCCTGTAGCGCGGGCGTCGCAAGGGAGCATATGCAGCATTCCAATTCAGACTCCACACAGCTTCCCCCTATTGTCATCATTGACGACAGCAAGCTGAAACAGCTCTTCCTGAGTGAAATTCTCAAAAGCGAATGTACCATCTTTACCTTTGCCAGCGAACATGAGGCCCTGCCCCGTCTGCCGGAAATCAGGCCCCAGTGCATCCTGGTCGATATGGAGCGCCCCGGCGAGGACGGACTGGCCACCATCAACCACATCAAAAGTTTGTCGGTTACGGCGGATGTGCCCATCATTCTCATTACCTCCACAGATGACGGCGATACGGAACGCCGGGCGCTGGAGCACGGGGTGGTGGACTTTGTGGGCAACAAATATGCGCCGGAGATCATCCGCAACCGTGTCAAAAACCAGATAGAGCTGTACGGCTACCGGCGCGAGCTGGAGCGTCAGGTTGACCTCAAGACACGCAGCGTCCTGGAATTGCAGGATGCCATCATGCTGGTGCTCTCTGACCTTGTGGAGTGCCGCGATTCCCTGACCTCAGGCCATGCCCAGCGCACGCGCGATTATGCGGAACGGCTCATGCACCAGCTCATTGCCGACGGCCACTATGTGCAGGAACTCAGCCCGGAGCTTGTGCGCGACATCATTCGTGCGGCGCCGCTGCACGACATCGGCAAGGTAGGCATAGAGGATGCTGTGCTGAACAAGCCCGGCCGCCTTACCAAAAACGAATTTGACGACATGAAGCGGCACACCATACTGGGCGCGTCGGCCATTGCCAATGCCATGAAATCCCTGCACGACAACTCCTTTCTGTGCGTGCTGCGTGACATTTCCCTGAGCCATCACGAACGCTGGGACGGCACGGGCTACCCGCTGGGCCTTGCCGGCAACAGCATTCCCCTGTGCGGGCGTATTATGGCCATTCCCGACGTCTATGACGCACTGGTGAGCAAACGTCCCTACAAGGATCCCTACCCCCACGAAATGGCGGTGCAGATTATCCGCGACGGCATCGGCTCACATTTTGACCCCCTGATAGGTGAAGCATTCCTGCGCTGCGAGCAGGATTTCGCCCACATTGCGCAAGTCAGGCACTGAGCAGACCTGACGCCACCACGTTCCCCTTGCCAGCCGCCAGAAACTTGAGTACAACCTGACAGTTGTACAACCTCCCCCCCGGCATTAAGGAGTATATTATGTCATATGTACAGCGGGTAATGGATGATCTCTCGGCAAAATACGCACACGAACCTGTATTTCTTCAGGCAGTCCAGGAGGTGTTGCAGAGCCTGCAACCCATGCTGGACAAAAACCAGAAATACGAACAGCACAAAATTCTGGAACGCATAGTGGAGCCGGAACGCTCGGTCTGCTTCCGTGTGACCTGGATGGACGACAAGGGGCAGATACAGGTCAACCGGGGCTACCGTGTACAGTACAATTCCGCCATCGGCCCCTACAAGGGCGGACTGCGCCTGCACCCCAGCGTCAATCTGGGCATCCTCAAGTTCCTGGGCTTTGAACAGATTTTCAAAAACTCCCTCACCGGACTAGCCATTGGCGGCGGCAAGGGTGGCTCGGATTTCGACCCCAAGGGCAAGAGCGAAAACGAGATCATGCGTTTCTGCCAGGCATTTATGACAGAATTGGTGCGTTACATAGGCCCCACCATCGACGTGCCCGCAGGCGATATTGGCGTGGGCGGCCGCGAAATTGGTTACCTCTTCGGCCAGTACAAAAAGCTTACCCGCCGCTATGAGGGTGTGCTCACTGGCAAAAACCTGCTTTTCGGCGGCTCGCTGGCGCGTACCGAGGCCACTGGCTACGGCGCGGTATACTTTGCCCAAAGCATGCTGGAAGCGCGTAACGAAAGCCTGGAAGGCAAAACCTGCGCCATCTCCGGCGCGGGCAATGTAGCCATCTACTGCTGCCAGAAGCTCGAGCAGGTAGGGGCAAAGCCCGTCACCGTATCAGACTCGCGCGGCATGATACACGACCCCAGCGGCATCAAGGTGGACGTGCTCAAGCAGGTGAAGGAAGTGGAACGTGCCCGCTTGACGCGCTATGCCGAACTGGTTCCCTCAGCCAAATATACTCCTGTGGAAGAATACCACACGGGCCGCAACGAGGTGTGGTCTGTGCCCTGCTATGCAGCCTTCCCCTGCGCCACGCAGAACGAACTGAATCAGGCCGATGCCGAGGCACTGCTGGCCAATGGTTGCAAGTGCGTGACCGAGGGAGCCAACATGCCCTCCACGCTGGATGCGGTGCATGCCTTCCTCAAGGCGGGCATTGCCTTTGGCCCTGCCAAGGCCGCCAATGCGGGCGGCGTGGCCACCAGCCAGCTGGAAATGGCACAGAATGCCAGCATGCAGAGCTGGAGCTTTGACACCGTGGATGCCAAACTCAAGGGCATCATGCAGGGCATACACGCCAATGCCGCTGCAACAGCCAAGGAGTTCGGCCAGCCCGCCAACCTTGTCATGGGCGCCAACATCGCCGGTTTCCGCAAAGTGGCTGACGCCATGATTGCTCAGGGCATATAATCCCCTCTTTTTCCTCGGCGCCATGCGCCAAAAATGCAGAAGCCACCGGCATGCCGGTGGTTTCTGCATTGGAAAGGAAAACTCTCTGTCAGGCAAGCAGGTGCAGGTGCCTGTAGGCGCGCTGCGTGGCCATACGCCCGCGCGGTGTGCGCTTGATAAAACCCCGCTGAATGAGATAGGGCTCGTAAATATCTTCCAGGGTACGCACCTCTTCGCTGCAGGCTACGGCGAGCGTCTTGATGCCCACAGGACCGCCGTCATAGTGGCGTATGAGCACTTCCAGAATCTTGCGGTCCATTTGGTCCAGCCCCTGCTCGTCCACATCCATGCGCGCAAGAGCAGCCGCAGCCCCTTCCTCTGTCACACGCCCATCCCCATGGACCAGGGCAAAATCACGCACACGCCGCAACAGGCGGTTGGCAATGCGCGGCGTACCGCGAGAGCGCCTGCCAATTTCCGCAGCGCCCCCCGGTGTCACGTCCACACCCAAGATGCGCCCTGTGCGGCAAACCACGCGCGCCAAGTCTTCAGGCGTATAATATTCCAAACGGGCCACAATGCCAAAACGGTCGCGCAGCGGAGAAGAGATGAGGCCCATGCGTGTGGTGGCCCCCACCAGGGTAAAGGGCTCCAGGTCAATCTTCACCGTGCGTGCTGCAGGCCCCTGGCCGATGACCAGATCGAGCTTGAAATCCTCCATGGCGGGATAGAGCACTTCTTCCACAGCAATGGGCATACGGTGGATTTCATCCACAAACAGGATATCGTGACGGCCCAGATTGGTAAGAATGGCCGCCAGGTCGCCGCTGCGCTCCAGCACAGGGCCGGATGTGCAAACCAGGTTGACGCCCAGCTCAGAGGCCATGATCTGTGCCAGGGTGGTCTTGCCGAGACCCGGATTGCCGTAAAAAAGCGTGTGGTCCAGAGCCTTGCCACGTTCTCGGGCCGCATCCAGATAGACGCGCAGATTGGCACGCAACTCGTCCTGACCGATGAAATCCTCCAGGCTGTGCGGACGCACGCTCTCATCAATGGCGGCAGCGGCCTCCGGCATGGTCTGTACGCGTTCCGGCATCAGGCATTCCCCCTGGCCAGATTTTTAAGTGCGGCACGCAGAGCGCCTGTCACGTCCAGGTCAGGCTCATCCCGCAGCAGTTTTTTCACCAGGGGCGCGCACGCATCGCGCGAATAGCCCAGGTTGGCAAGGCCGTCCAGCACATCACAGAATACGGAACCAGGCTTGCCCGCCGCGACAAGCACGGCCGCCTGGGGGGCATCTTCCGCCTTAAGCTTGTATTTGAGCTCCAGAAACACATGTTCTGCGGTTTTCTTGCCAATGCCGGAAACACGCGTAAGCGCCTGTACATCGTCCTCCAGTACAATACGGCGCAGATCGTCTGGCCTGTAAATGCCAAGGATGGCCAGGGCCGTACGCGCACCCACCTTGGAGATGGAAAGCAGCACTTCAAAGGTCTGGCGCTCTTCAAAGGTGGCAAAGCCATAAAGCTCCAGCGCATCCTCGCGTACGGCAAGGCTGGTATACAGGGACACTTGCTCGCCCTTGCTAGGCAGGCTTGATGCCGTGTGGCCCGGCAGCGCCACTTCATAGCCCACACCACCCTGCGTCACCACAAGGCAGCTGTTGCCCCACACTGCTGCCAGGCGCCCTTCAACATAAGCAATCACAGACGGCTCCCCATACGCCAAGGCTGCGGCGCTGCACTCTGCGAGGCCATGCCCGCACTCCCGCTACACAGTTGCCAAGAAGTCCAAATGGATTTACACATGACGAATGCGATACCTACTTTGTCTGGCTGCCCTTACGGGCTTGCTGTGTGTTTCTGGCCCCGCTGCCGCGTGGGACGGCTTTGATGCCGATTCTGCCGACCTTGTTTCTGTGACGCCTGACCGCGTGCCTGTAAAAGGCGAAACCGTGGACATGCATAATTATGACAAAGATACCACTGAAACCTGCCTGGTAGAAACTGTCACCCGCAACAGCCGTACCATAGAGCTGGTGGTGCGTGCGGCCTCCGGCACACAGCATACGCTCGTCATGGAAGGGCGCTAGGTCATTCCCCTGCCGGATGCTCTGTCAGCGCTGCTCTTCCCGCTCATAGCCAGGCAGCAGTACGCTGGCGCTTTCGGCCTGACCCTGCCCCTTGGGGCACTGCGCCTGCAGGTGACAAATTTCACACCCGCCCCGGAAGGGATAGTGTGTGACCACGGCATAGCGAGCCTCAAGTATGGGAGTATCTTTCCTGTAGAACAGCCCCTGGGAAGCCAGGGCAGCGCACAGCGATTCCGTAGGCCGCGGGGACGGGGCACAGCCGCCTTCCTCCACCTGCGGCAACATTTCCTGCACGGCAGCCATGCACATGTACTGGGCGAGGCTGTTGACCATAAAGCCGTCTGAAGCGGATTTTTCCCATGCGGCATCCACGGTCTTTTCTACGGATTCCGGCAGCCACACGGCCAGATAGGATATCTTGCCGGCGACAATTTCACATACCCGCAATGTGGGCAACCACTCACCCCACAACGCGACAAGGCGCTCCAGAACTGCGCCACCAAGACGCGTTTCATGGCTCATTTCCATGAAACCTTCCATATTGAAATACGGCCGTATCTCATGCTCGCGCAGGGTATACGCTGTTGTGTTTGCCCCGTTCACATGTACTCCTTGCATGTCTGCGTGGAAATGGATTGCAACTGTCTGTATTCTATCCACCATATGGCCTTCGTCAAGAGCCGGAAGAGACAGGCTAGAGAAGTGCTGCCAGGATTGTCATACGGCACCGCACTTGGCATAAAGCCAAATTTGTCATAAGCACAAAAACCGCACCATGTCTGTTGTATACCATAGAGGAATGCCTGATGAAAAAAACTATTGAAACCCCGACAAAAATCCGCTTCCAGTATCAGCAAGACCCCAACGCACGCCTGCACACAGCCCACGGCGTATGGGGCGGCATCAATCCCAATGGCGAAATAGAGATGAATTTCTACCATGAAAGCGATGCCCTGCCCACCTTCTCTGAGCAGCTGATTGCGCCCGACGGCTCCCTTGGCCATGAAATTTTCCCCGACGGGCAGGACGTGCGCCAGGTCATACGCTTTGTACACAGCCGGGTGCTTGTCAATTACCAGACGGCCAAGGCCCTGCTGGACTGGCTGGAAGAACAGGTGGCCATTCTGGAGGAAGAAGGGGCACCCAACATGTATGACGCACCTGTGGGCATTGAGCAGTAATCCGGCATATGCGAGAAAAGACATATCATATCATCACCTTTGGCTGCCAGATGAATGTGCGCGACTCCCAATGGCTGGAACGCGTGCTCACGGCACGCGGATTTTCCGAGGCTCCGCTGGAAGATGCCCAGGTGGTGGTGGTCAACACCTGCTCTGTACGCGAAAAGCCCGAACAAAAGGTCGTGAGCACTCTGGGCCGCATCCGCCAGGCCACAGGGGGCGATACCCGTGTGCTCGTTTGCGTGACCGGCTGTGTGGCACAGCAGCTGGGTGAGGCACTTTTTGCAAAAGAGCGACAGGTCCGTCTGGTGGCCGGCAGTGACGGCATAGCAGCAGCGCCGCAGGCCATTGAGCAGTTGCTGGAAGAACATGACCTGCACATCTCCCTGCTCGATTTCACTGCACACTATGTTGAGCGCGAGGCTGCCCCCGCACCCAATGGCAAGGGAGAACCCGTTGCCTATGTAAATATCATGCAGGGCTGCGACAATTTTTGTGCCTACTGCATTGTGCCCTTCACCCGAGGCCGGCAAAAATCACGTGCCACAGCCGCCATTCTGGAAGAATGTCGCATAGCCCTGAAGGAAGGCGCCCGGGAGATCACCCTGCTCGGTCAAAATGTCAATGCCTTCGGGCGCGACAAAAACGGCGACGGCACGAGCTTTGCCGCACTGCTGCGTCAGGTGGCTGCCCTGCCAGGGCTTGTGCGCCTGCGCTATGTCACTCCCCATCCCAAGGATATGGGGCCTGAAGACGTTGCGGCCTTCGCAGAACTACCCCAGTTGTGCCCGCGACTGCACCTGCCCATGCAGGCCGGCTCCGATGCAGTGCTTGCCCGCATGCGCCGACGTTACGACAGCACGGCATTTCTCCACCTTGTGGAAGAACTGCGCAAGGCACGGCCCGACCTGGCCCTTTCCACAGATCTTATTGTGGGCTTCCCCGGTGAGAGCGAACAGGATTTTCAGGAGACTCTGCGCATGGTCAGGGCGTGCGGCTTCATGTCGAGCTTTTCCTTCTGCTATTCGGACAGACCAGGAGCTCGGGCAGCACTCTTCCCCGACAAGGTGCCCCCCCAGATAGCACAGGACAGACTCTTGCGCCTCCAGGCACTGCAGGATGCGCTTTCGGCCCAGTGGCTCAATGGTCGCGTGGGTACAACCACAACGCTGCTTATGGAAGGCACAAGCCCCAGAGACCGGCAGGGGGATGCAGTGAGCTGGCAGGGACGTGACCCCTACGGCACTCCTGTGCATGTACCCCTTCCCGCAGGTGCTGATCATACGGGTCAGCTCGTACGGGTTTGCATTACACAGGCCAAGAAACACAGTCTCGTGGGCCGGCAGCTGGAGGAACCATGGTAGAAATGCGCATATACGGTCTGACCCTTGACGCACAGAGCAAATCACCCGTGGTGATTCTGCGGGATATGGACAATGATGTCATGCTGCCCATCTGGGTAGGCCCCATGGAAGCCATGGCCATCTCGCTCGTACTCAACAAGGAGCACCTGCCCCGCCCCCTGACCCACGACCTTTTTCTGTTGACGCTCAGAGGCCTCAAGGCCAAACTCAGACGGGTGGAGATCATTGATTACAAGGATGGCGTGTACTACGCCGCACTTGTCATCTACGGACAGGAGGGACGCATCCGCGTTGACTGCCGCCCGTCGGACGCCATTGCCCTGGCCGTGCGCATGGGCGCCCCCATCATGGTTGCCGAGCCTGTGCTGCAGCTTGCCGCACAAGCCCAAGAACAAGGAGAACCGTTACCGCAACGGGACAATATCCCGCCACAGCCCGACGCCGCCACCGACTTAGTGCGCCGGGCAAGTGCCCGCAAGGAAGCCGACCTCATCAGCGGTATGCTGTTGCGCTATGGCTCACTGCCACCAGCTACACCGCAGGAGGCTGACGCCCGCTACCAGGAACTGTTGCGCTCTCTGGACCCGGTCTCGCGCAATAAAATGTAGTTCTTTTTTTCTATAATGTTTCAAGACTTTTTTTGATATGCTAACATATCTAATTTATTACAATTTTTTTTAACTTTATGAAATTACGGCACAAAGTTTCCCTAAAGCTTTGCAATGGAGTTCCGATAGGCTGGGCAATGGGGAAATGCCATGCTTGACTACCGCCTTTTCAAACAGATTGACGACTGTTTCGCCTCCGGGCAGACCGACAAAGCACGCCGCCTGCTTATGGAGGTGCAGTCCCGCAGTATTGCCTTGCGGGACGAAATGAACATGCTCAACATTCGTCTGAAAACTCTTGAAGACGCTCTGGAGCTTGCTAAAAATCTCTTCAATAAAGACGGATTTTACTGGCTGAAGACAGACAGTGTGACCCAGGGCCCCTTCTGCCCCCGCTGTTATGAGGACGAAGGCGCTCTCATACGGCTGGAACGCAACAGCCACAACCTGCACTGCCCCTATTGTCAGGCATCCTTTACCGGAGCTTCCCGGGCCGCAGGCGGTCTTGGAGCACACCACGCCCATATTCTGCCCTTTATATGACAGAGCATTCCAGAGCACGCGGGTTATGCCCTCAAGGAGAGACTTTCTTGCACAGCCTTCTTCCTCCAGGTATACTGAAACGTCTTGTTCCACATGCCTTGAAGGAAGCACAGATTCATGACCAGTAACGCCACGACCAGCCCTGCTCCTGACATTCTCCTGCTTTCGGAAAGCGAAGCCATGGGCAATTTGGACAAACGCGCTCTGCGAGAAGCCGGGGCAGGCCATGTGGAGAACATGACCTCCGGAGTAGCTGCCGCCCGTCTGCTTGCCGGGCTTAAACGGGACGCCCACGGCTTCTACCCGGATCTTGTGGTCTGTACGCAACGCCTAGCTGACATGAGCGGCGAGCAGTTCTGTGCCATTGTACGCCTGCACCCTCTGCTGCTGGACATGCCGGTGCTGCTCATTCTGCCCCATGACAACGAGGTGGAACAGCTCAAGACCCTTGGCTGTGGGGCCAGTGCACTTCTGGCCCGCCCCTATTCCGTGGTGGTTCTCAAGCAGCACCTGGAAATTCTCGGAGCAGCCCGTCCTTCCCTCGCCGAACTGGAACGGGCAGGCCGACTTGCTGATACCAAGGCCTTTGACGAAGCTCTGGCTACCTATGGCATTCTGCTCAAGCCCGTCCGTGCCCCGGAGGACTATTTTCGCGTGGGCATGCAATGTCTGCAAGAGGGCAAGTGGAACAATGCCCTCAACGCCTTTCAGAAAGCCCTGCGGGGCGCGCTTATCCGTGGCAAGGCAGAACTGGGCATGGCCGTTGCCTGGAAGGGCAAGGGCGACATGGAACGTTACCGCATCTATCTTGCCAAGGCGGCCGCCACCTTTGTACGCGCAAGCCAGTGGAGCCGTGCCCGGGCCGTCTACGGGCGCCTGCTGCAGGAAGATCCCGACGCCCGCAGCCCTTTTTTAGCTGAAGCCGTCCAGCACATGCGGCAGGGCAACTATGAGGAGGCCGCAGACATATTGGCGCAGGGCTACAGCGTGACGCCCAGGAAGCAGATACGTGACAAGCTGGCCTTAGTTTGCCTTGCATCCACAAAACCCCAGGAAGCGCTGCACGCCATGGAAGAAATGCTGGAGCTTGCTCTTGGGGCGGACGCAGGCGAAGTGCTGGGCGCGGAAATACGCACCAAGCTGGACGAGCTTGCGCGGCAGATGGAACAGAAGCGGCAGGAGGAGGCTGCGGAACGCCAACGCCTGGCGCGGCAAAATGCACACAGAAATGAAGGGGGCATGGCGGGGCAGGGCCAGAGTCAGCGGCAGGACTCAAGCCATGGCCCGGACCACAACAAGTCTGGCGACCGGTCGGCCTGCGCCCCTGCGGACGGCATGGCAGCTGACAGTGACAACCACGCCATTGCCCCTCTGGACGTACACCATCGTCCAGCCAGAGGGAGCAACAACGGGCGCCCGTCTATTCCCGACTTCGAGGTCGACCCCGAAGAAGAGGAACAGTTTTCCGGCGGGCTCTCTGACCTGTTCTCGGTCATGAAATACACCTGGCGTATGGCGCGAAAACACTGATCAGCGCAAGAACAATCCCTCCTTGGGCATGGCTGTTCCGTCCAGCTCGGCTGTGCGGGCCACAAGCATTTCAATAGCCGCCTTGCCCGCCTGGCCAAGATCAAGACTGAAATCGGTAACAAAAGTCCTGATGTGCGCACGGGTAACGGTTTCATCCATTTCCTGCGCATGTTCACGGATGAAGTCACGTGAATCTTCAGGGTGGGCATTGGCGTGGGCGAGGCTGGCTGTGATGGCCCCTTGCATGCGTCTTGCCAGCGCCAGAGGCACGTCACGCCGCACGGCGATAGCCCCAAGCGGAAGGGGGAGATGGTATGTTGCCTCCCACCACTGGCCAAGATCCAACAACTTGACCAGCCCCAGACGCTCATAGGTAAAACGCCCTTCGTGGATAACGAGCCCCATATCGACCTCACCCCGCGCCACTGCCGGCATGACATCACTAAAGAGCATCTCCGTGCGTGGGCCGGCAAAGCCGCCATGCAGGGACAAAAGCTGGTTTGCCGTGGTCATCAGGCCTGGCACGGCCACAGAGGCCCTGCGCCAGTCTGCAGAGGGCATGTTTTTCCGTGCCACAATAAGCGGTCCGCAGCCCCACCCCAGCGCAGCCCCTGAAGACAGCAGGGCATAATCGTGCATGATGCGCACCGTCGCGCCAACGGACATCTTGGTCACGTCCAGCTGCTGCCGACAGGCAAGGGCATTGAGTTCCTCCACATCGGCGATATGCGGTTTGAGAGGCATGGGAGGGGGTACAATACCATGCAGCAGCGCATGAAAGATATACGTGTCGTTGGGGCAGGGAGAAAGGCCCAGTGAGATGGTTTGCATATCTGTTGCAAGCATAATTTCCTCGCATTGACAGCGTGTGGCAGCGGGGCTTACTGTGCGCATGGGCTTACGCCCGCAACCATACGGGGAACTACATGTTGGATACTGCATACTACGCCGCACTGGGTCTTTCGTCCATCTATGAAAAGGTGCTCGCTGCCCAGCGCCTGACCCCCGAGGAGGGCCTTGCGCTTTTCCGCTGTCCAGATATCACGGCTGTGGGCGCACTGGCTCTGCACGACCGCTGCCGCCGACATGGAAACAAGGCTTTCTACGTGGTCAACAGGCAGATCAACTATACCAATGTCTGTGTCAACGGCTGCATTTTCTGCGCCTTTCGCCGAGATACAGAGGATGAGCCAGGGGCGTTTACCCTTGGCATTGAGGATGTGCTGGCCCGCCTGCGCGATGCCGACAGTGCCTCCCTGCATCTGGATGAGCTGCATATCGTGGGCGGATGCCATCCTTCCCGGCCGCTCTCCTGGTTTGAAGAAATGCTTGCCGCCGTGCACGCCTGCAAGCCGGATTTGCCCATCAAGGCCTTCACCCCTGTAGAAATAGCCCATTTTGCGAGTCTTGAGGGCATCAGCACACTGGAGGTGCTTAAACGCCTGCAAAAGGCAGGGCTCGTTATGATGCCCGGCGGCGGTGCTGAAATTTTTGACGAAACCCTGCGCAGCAAAATCTGCCCGCACAAGGCCGATGCCGCGACATGGCTGCGCATTTCCGGCGAAGCCCACAGCCTGGGCATAGTGACCAACTGCACCATGCTCTTCGGCCATCTGGAAACCTACGAGCAGCGTGTGGACCACTTGTGCCGCCTGCGCGAACAGCAGGACAAAAGTGGCGGATTCACCTGTTTCATTCCCCTGCCTTTCCTGACAGAGAACAGCCGCCTCAAACTTCCAGAGGAAAACATCGGGCCTCAGCGCGGGCTGGATCAGCTGCGCACCATCGCCGTGGCCCGCCTCTTGCTCGACAACATCCCGCACATCAAGGCATACTGGATCATGCTGGGGCAGAAGCTGGCTCCCACGGCCCTGTGGTATGGAGCAGACGATCTCGACGGCACTATCATCGAAGAACACATCGGGCATATGGCGGGTGCCGCCTCTGCCCAGGGCTTGACCATTGCGGAGCTGGAACATGTCATCCGTGAATCCGGCTTCACGCCGGTGCGCCGCAACGCCACCTTCAACACGCTCAACTCTGCGGAGGCGCGCCAGTGACTCCCTTTGCCCCGGCCCACAGCCCCCTGGACTTCCATGATGAGGACGTGCGTGCAGCCGCAGCCCTGGCCATGACCGGACAACGGCTTGACCGTAATACCGCCGAAGCCCTGTACTACAAGGCGGACCTGCATACCCTGGCGCGCCTGGCCCATGCCATGCGTATGCGACTGCACCCAGACCCCATTGTCACCTATGTGGGTGACCGCAATATCAATTATTCCAACATCTGCGTATGCGGCTGCCGCTTCTGCGCCTTCTTTCGCGCGCCGGGAGAAAACGGGGGCTACGTTATCACGCGGGAGGAGATGGCCCAAAAAATTGACGAAACCCTGGCCCTCGGCGGCACACAGGTGCTCCTACAAGGCGGGCATCATCCCGACCTGCCGCTGGAATGGTATGAAGACCTGCTTTCCTGGATGCACGCCACCTGGCCCACACTGCACATCCACGCTTTTTCACCACCGGAAATCTTTTACTGGTCCCGCAAATTCCATTTGAGCATCCCCGTTGTGCTCTCCCGTCTCAAGCAGGCGGGACTGGCCTCCATACCTGGCGGGGGTGCAGAAATTCTGGAAACAAGCGTGCGCGCCAAGGTTTCTCCTAATAAGTGTACCGCCGAGGAATGGCTGCACGTCATGGAAGAAGCACACAAACTGGGCATGCACACTACGGCAACCATGATGTTCGGTCATGAGGAGGAACCAGGCCACAGGCTGGACCATCTCTTCGCCGTCCGCGCTCTACAGGACCGCACACAAGGGTTCACGGCCTTCATCCCCTGGACTTTCCAGCCCGCGCACACGCGCATTCACGTTGCCCCGCTGCCGGCCCCTGCCTACCTGCGTCTTCTGGCCGTCGCACGTCTGGTACTGGACAACGTGCCTAACATCCAAGCATCCTGGGTGACCATGGGGCCACAGGTGGCACAACTGGCCCTTTTCTATGGTGCCAACGATTTTGGTTCCCTGATGATTGAGGAAAATGTGGTGGCCGCCGCGGGCGTATCGTTCCACATGTCCCGCCGCGACATCCACAAGGTCATACTGGCCGCAGGTTTCACACCGGTGCAGCGCACCATGGACTACCGGCCTGTTGAACCGCAGCCGCACGTATAGCAAGGGGTTACTATGGGCGAATCCACCCATACAGTGCTGCGCATGGGGCGCATCAGCTACCTCAATGTGCTCCCCATCTACCATCCACTTGAAGCGGGCATTCTGCCGCATGATTACGAGCTGGTCTCCGGGCCGCCCGCCCTGCTCAACACCATGATGGCCCGGGGAGAACTGCATGTTTCCTCCTGCTCCTGCTTTGAATATGCCTGTAGACCAGAACGCTACCAGCTGGTGGAAGACCTTTCCATCGGCTCGCACGGCCCCGTGATGAGCGTACTGCTCCTGTCCCAAAGGCCCATTGAGGCACTGGAGGGGGAGGAAATCCTCATCAGCGGCGAATCACACACATCTGTGGCCCTGTTGCGCCTGCTCATGCGCCAGCGCTACAAGGTGAACGTACGCTATGCCACCGGGCCTGTGACACCTGCCCTGCACGGTTCAACCCCTCCCGTGGCTTTCCTGGCCATCGGCGACGAGGCTCTACGCCTGCGCCGCCATCAGGAGTATCCCTACTGTGTGGACATGGCTGAAGCCTGGCGGGACTGGACGGGGCTGCCCTTTATTTTCGGTCTCTGGGTAGTCAGTCGGGATGCTGCAAAGGCGGGTCTGTTTCATGATGACCCCGGTGCGCTGTTGCGCCGCGGAAGAGACTGGGGGCTTGCCCACATGGATGTAATCCTCAATCTCACGGCCTATGGCTGCCCTCTTTCCCGCGAGGAACTTTCCTTCTACTATACGCACGGACTAACCTACCGTCTTGGAACACAGGAACTGCAAGGTCTTTCTCTCTTTTACGAAAAACTGGCTGCCGCAGGCATGATACCTGCCGTGCCCAAGCTGGATTTTTTTGCGCTGTAACGAAAAGGAACACTGCATGAGCTCTGAGCATACGCTGACGGAACAGACAACTACTGCCATCGGGGACACAACGCCCAAAAGCGGACAGGACTTCATCCGCGCCCGCATTCTGGAAGACAATGCCTCCGGCCGCTTTGGCGGCAAGGTACACACGCGTTTTCCTCCGGAACCTAACGGATACCTGCACCTGGGGCACGCCAAATCCATCTGCCTCAATTTTGGTGTGGCGCGTGAATTCAACGGGCAGTGCAACCTGCGCTTTGATGATACCAACCCCACCAAGGAAGAAACAGAATATGTGGAATCCATACGCGAGGATGTTCGCTGGCTGGGGGGAGACTGGGAAGATCGGGAATGCTACGCGTCCAACTATTTTGAACAGCTCTATGCCTATGCAGAACAGCTCATCCAGATGGGCAAAGCCTATGTGGATGACCTCTCGGCAGACCAGATACGTGAGTATCGAGGAACACTGACGCAACCCGGTCGCGAAAGCCCCTGGCGCAACCGCAGCGTGGAAGAAAATCTCGATCTTTTCCGGCGCATGCGCGCGGGTGAATTTGCCGACGGTGAAAAGGTGCTGCGGGCCAAAATTGACATGGCTTCACCCAACGTGGTCATGCGTGACCCCACTCTGTACCGCATACGCCATGCAGAACACCACCGTACAGGTGCGACGTGGTGCATTTACCCCATGTACGACTACACCCACTGTCTTTCGGATTCCATTGAAGGCATCACGCACTCCCTCTGTACCCTGGAATTCGTAAATAACCGGGAGCTGTATGACTGGGTGCTCAACACCCTTGGCGTGTACCATCCACAGCAGATTGAGTTCGCCAGGCTCAACGTTACCTATACGGTGCTCTCCAAACGCAAGCTCATCCAGCTCGTGCGCGAAGGGCATGTTTCCGGCTGGGATGACCCGCGCATGCCCACCCTGAGCGGCATGAGACGCAGGGGCATACCGCCGGAAGCCCTGCGCGAATTCTGCAACCGCATCGGTCTGGCCCGGGCCGATTCCACAGTGGAATATGCCATGCTGGAATTCTGCGTACGCGAATGGCTCAACGACCACACTCCGCGCCTCATGGCCGTGCTGGACCCCATCAAGGTTGTTATTGAAAACTATCCCGAAGACCATGTGGAAAGCTTTACCATGCCCTGCCACCCGGAGGATCCCTCCTTTGGCAGCCGCACAGTACCCTTCTCACGCGAGCTGTACATAGAACGTGACGATTTCAGGCTCGATCCACCGAAAAAATACCACCGTCTTTCCCCGGGCGCAGAAGTGCGCCTGCGCTATGCATACTTTATCACCTGCCGCGAAGCCATTCTGGATGCTGCTGGTAGGGTATGCGAACTACGTTGCACCTATGACCCGGCAAGCCGTGGCGGTCAGAGCCCTGACGGGCGCAAGGTCAAGGGAACTATCCACTGGGTATCAGCAGCCCACGCCATACCCGCCGATGTACGCCTGTACGACCAGTTGTTCGCCGTAGAAAACCCCAACGAAGCCCCAGAGGGAAAAACCTTTCTGGACAACCTCAATCCCCACTCTCTTACAGTTGTACAGGGCATGCTGGAACCGGCACTCGGCAATCTGAAGCCCGGCGAACGAGTGCAGTTCGAACGCCTGGGCTACTTCTGCAAAGACAAGGACAGCACAGAAACGCGCCCCGTGTTCAACCGCACAGTCACACTGCGCGACACATGGGCCAAACTGGAAAAAAAAGAAGCATAGCCCAAGCTGCCACACCGCCGTCCTTTGCATACAGTCCGGTCTCACGCACCAGGCTTGTTGTCATTTGCCACGGTCTACCCACCACTGCGGGTCAACGCGTCCGTACCACCAACGGTTGTGGTCTGTAGTCAGCACAAGCTCAACAAGCTGCCGCGCCGCCGGGCTCCGCAGTCTTTGTACTGCACTGTCCAGCCACTGGGTGGCAAAGGCATTGCCCCTGTCCTGCTCAGCCTTGAGATTGCAAATAAGATCCAGCTGATCCGCATCGTGTGCCAACACGGCCTCACGGCTGGTACCTTCTTCCAGTTCGTCCCACAGGGGCAGAATGTCTTCTTCCAATCCCGTGCCCTCAAGACAGTCTTCCAGTGCCTCCCGTGCCCTGCAGGTAACATAGCGCTGGTTCATGTAGTTGAGGTCGCTGGTACGGGCCTCATGCACATCGTGAAACAGGCAGAGAAAAGTTACCCGAGCCGGGTCTGCGCCACTGAGGCGCGCCAGGACATAGCCCATGACACTGACACGGTACGCATGCTCGGCAACGCTTTCCCGCCCTGAACCAAGAAAGGCATACCCGCTGCGCGGCGTATGACGCAGCATGCCGACTTCGTTAAAAAAATCTACAATTCTCTCCAGCCGGTCCACAGTCTGTTCTGCCACCGCAGACATTTTTTTCACATCAGGCATGGAACCATCTCTCCTCGTAACAAGCATATATACAGCCATGGCCCTGCTACAGCTTATGCAAGCAGGCGTATGGCAACAGTGCTGTCTTGTCCAAAATACGCTGCGCGCAATCCAAGTTCGGCCCAGGCAGAGCGCAGTTCACCCCTGTTTCCCCACAGGCAGCCCTGTACGGCACATGGCAGATACAGTTCAAAAGCAGCGCCTGATTCCGGCCGACCGTGACACCGCAGGGCTTGCCGCACGGCCAGTAAAAGGGCACGGCCCATAACGCGGCTGCCCAATGCAGGGTCAGCAGGCCCAGCCAGCAATGCACGCTGCAGCGCCACCTCCGGGGCCAGGCCCATACGTATGACGCGCACACCAGCCTGAACCGAAACGAGCCAGCCGGCAGCCAGCGTGTCCAGTGTACGCTCAAGTGGCCAGGGCTCATACTGGCCCCCTCGCCACAGGTTGGCAAGTATTGTTCCCTCCAGTACCAGACAGGGATAAAAACGCAGCATATGCGCTCCTGCCTGCAGTGCCTGTGCCACATCGTCCAAAAACATTTGCGGCGTGTTTCCCGGCATGCCGGGCAACAACTGCACACCGAGCTGCAGGCCGGCATCACGCACGCAAGCGCAGGCCCTTCGGGCACAGGCAGCATCATACCCACGGCGCGCGGCAGCAAGCGACTCCCCGGCAAAACTCTGCACACCCAGCTCAACCGTTGTGCAACCTGCCGCCACAAGGCGTTCAAGAACGGCAGGCGTAACACAGTCCGGTCTGGTGGAACAGCGGAACGAAGCCACCCAGCCTCGCTCCTGGGCTTCGGTTGCCAGGCCCAGGCAGGCACACAAAAGGGACTCTGGTAACGCCGTAAACGTCCCCCCATAGAATGCCAGCTCCGCAGGAGCGCAACCACGTTCAGCACGCCGACGCAAGGCGTCTCTTGCACGCTGCAACACCACCTTCATGTCCTGCAGGCTTTCCTTGAGCCCCGTCTGCACATCCTGCGCGCAGAAGACGCAGCGCAACGGGCACCCCTGAAATGGCAGAAATACTGGAATCACGCTGCGTCTTGATGCAGCCGTCGGCCAGGCCCATGGCAAGCGCAACACTTCCCCGCCTGAGTCAGACAGAACATCTGCCACAGGGGGCGTACGACGGCCACGACAGCGCGTCCTTGCGCAAGATGAGGGGGGAGGAATACTGCACAACGGCATATTGTCACTCACTGCACGGGCATAAAAGTCTCCGCAATGATATCTTGGAAATGCACCAGCGGCAAATGTAAAAAATTCTTGCTCTACCAACTGGCTGCGTGTATTTTTCTTAAAAACGTACATTTTACCAGCCTTTTGCCATAGAGAGAATATCCATGAAAAAAACGCTGACCAAAGCAGACATCGTGGAGGCGATCTACGAGGAAACTGGCAGGAACCGCATTGAGATACGACTTGCGATCGAAAAGCTGCTGGACATCATGAAGCGCGCCATCAAGAATGACCGCTCCCTGCTCATCAGTGGTTTCGGCAAATTTGAGTGCTATGACAAGGCATCACGCAAAGGGCGCAATCCCCAAACGGATGAGGCCATCACCCTGCCACCGCGCAAGGTCACGGTATTCCGCCTTTCACGCAAATTCCGCGGGGAGCTTAATTCCTAGCTGACACTTGGCTGTGTCCTCTTCTTCCTTCCCCATAACCCACGCATCCCTGAACGACATACAAGGCAGTTTTTGCCGTATGTTGGGAGCTGCTCATGCTTTTTAATTCCTACACCTTTCTTTTTGCCTTTCTGCCGCTGCTGTTAATCTGCTGGCGTATAGCGGCTGGATACGGGGCAGCAGGCTTTACTCTGGTGCTCCTTGTTTTTTCCACAGTATTTTATGGCTTGTGGGGATTGCCATTCCTTGTACTCCTTGCAGCAATTCTCGGCATGAACTACGCCTTTGCCAAGGCGCTTACCCCCGCTGGGCCTGTAACAGCCTCCGCCACGGCTGACACAAGCAAGGGCGATTCAGACAGAAAGGAGAACGCCCCCTGTATATTTGGATTAAAACGCAAGGGGGTGCTGGGACTTGCGCTGACACTTAATCTGCTGCCTCTGATATGGTTCAAGTATTCCGCCTTTTTGGCACAAAATCTGGCAGACCTTTGCAACGCGCAATGGCACTTCACGCCACCGGGATTGCCACTGGGCATTTCTTTCTACACATTTATTCAAATTGCCTGGTTGGTCAGTGTATACCGTGGGCAGGTACAACCCCAGGGTTTTGTCCGACATACAATTTTTTCCGCCTGTTTTCCCTATGTCATTTCCGGCCCCATTGTACGTTACGAACAAATGGGGCCCCAGCTGGATACACTTGGTCCATCCACGGCCGAAGGACTGGCTCGCGGTTTTTCCTTGTTCACCATAGGCCTTGTAAAAAAAGTTCTGCTGGCCGACAGCATAGCCCTTTACGCCGATGCTGTGTTTTCTGCCGCGGAACGGGCGTTTCCTTTGAGTGGCTGCGAAGCATGGCTAGGCTCTCTCTGCTATACATTTCAGCTTTATTTTGACTTTTCCGGCTATACAGATATGGCCATCGGCCTGGGCCTTATGCTTGGCTTGAAGCTCCCCGAAAATTTTGACTCTCCCTACAAATCTACCGGCATTGTGGATTTCTGGCGGCGCTGGCATATCACCCTCAGTTCCTGGTTACGTGATTTTTTGTATATTCCCCTGGGGGGCAACCGCAAAGGCAGACTCATACAATACCGCAACCTGTTCCTGACCATGCTCATCGGCGGTGCCTGGCACGGTGCCGGATGGACGTTTATCCTCTGGGGCGCATTGCATGGTGCCATGCTCAGCATTAACCATTTCTTCCGCTGGCGCAGTAAAGGTACCAGACTGGAGGCTGTGCTGGCGACAGCGCCCCTAAAGATATGCTCCATTGTTTTCACCTTCCTGTGTATCAACCTGTGTTGGGTTGTCTTCCGCGCTGTGAGCATTGAGGGCGCTCTGCGTATGTACCGTGCCATGTTTTCAGGCCCATTCACCCCGGAAGCTGCCGGTATCATGGCCCCCACAGACGGGCTTGACGGCCTTGCCGCCCTGACTGCCCGCTGGCTGCCCAACGGCTACCTGCAGGGCTGGTTGCCTTTTGCCCTGCTGCTGACAAGTTTTGCCGTGGTCTGGCTCCTGCCCAACAGCCACGAAATCTTCCATGGAAGACGTGACGGCACATGCTCCCGCCTGGTCTGGCGCCCATCCACTGCTTGGGCAACCGGGCTGGCCGGGCTGGCGTTTGTGACGCTCATACTGGTTTCACGCAAGGCAACCTTCCTGTACTTCCAATTCTAACCACATTGATACCATGGCCAATACTCTTACGGAAACAGCATACCTCAAAAGGTTTTTTCTAGTGTTATCCGGCCTTGTACTGGTGGCATGCATACTTATTGTACCCTACACGCTATGGTGGCTCCACAGCAGTGGAGACGTAGCCGTAGAGCGTGCCGTCACTGCCCAGGGCAGAGATGATTTTGTTGTCTTTGGTTCTGGAGTGTCGCAGGATTTTGTAGACTACAAACTACAACTCTATGCCACACGTAAACCTGTTATTGCCGTTGTGGGGTCTTCGCGCGTCATGCAGTTCCGAGGCAAATATTTCCGCGCCCCGTTCTGCAACGTTGGCGGCACAGCGGGCAGCTTACCGGTACTGCGCTCCACCATTGACGCCATGCTGCACACGCACAAGCCAGAAGCAGTCATTATTGGGCTGGATTTCTGGTGGTTCATGCCTCAATGGAATCCCGATCCTTTTGAGGATGTTCCACCCACTTCCGGTTCCTACAGCTATGGACTGGAAAATCTAAAAAAACCCTGGTCATGGCTGCTTGATGGCAAAATTTCTCTTCGCGATCTTGCAGCTCCCATACTGCCAGAGACATGGGGGGGCTTCAGGCCCAACAGATACGGAATTATGGCCCAGCAAACAGACGACGGTTTCGGCCCTGACGGAGCCTGGTACTACACTGCTGAAAGCACAGGACAAAAACGGCCTTTTGACTACAAATTTGCTGATACTCTGAAACAGGTCGCCTATGGCATCAAGGCATTCTACCGCGCTTCTCCGCTACAAGGCAGTCACGACCCCGGTGGTATCAGCTCAACCCATCTGGACGCCTTTGCCGAAATATATTGCCGTCTCAAGTCTAAAGGAATCCCTGTCTTCGTATTTATTGCCCCGCTTTCCTCACGCGTACTGGAAGCCATGCGTACCCATGAAGACGGATATCCACACCTGTTCCGTCTGCGAGAGGCACTGCTGGCACGCGGCATAGAAGTGGCTGATTTCACAAATCCGCTCGCTTTCGCCTCCAATGACTGCGAATTTTTTGATGGTTTCCACGGCGGTGAGGTAACCTACGCACGCATTCTACGCGATATGAGCGATCGCTGGCCTGCCCTGCTCGCCTATGTAAACATGGAAGCCTTGAACGACACTATCCATAACTGGAAAGGACATGCATTGGTATATGATAAACGCCTGACCTCATACCCGGAAATTGATTTTATGAACTTCGGCTGCCCCAAACGCAAGCCGTAAAGGAGCCCTTATGCCTGCCCGCAAGGGTACAGCGGTGTGCTGCACCCAACATTTTGCTCTGCACTTCCGGACTTTCTGGAACATTGCCGGCCTCATACTCTTGGGCCTGCTCGTGTACATGCCACCTGTGCATGCAGCTGGGGTGCAGATGCCAGGCATAGCAACACCGCACACTTCTCAACCCACTATCAGCGAACCTCAGGTACCCACAGCCGCTATCCCATCTCCGGCAAAACCGGCCACTCCGATCACGCCATCCCCTCCCACAGTGCCACAGGCTGCCTCTGCCGGAAGTGTTCCCACAACTGTGTCACCAACAACACCAACTGCCGCAAACACACCGGCTGTAAAGCCCCCTAATCCTCCACAGCCCGTCAATAATGCACGCAGGCCTTCCGCACAACAGGCTAAGAATCCTCCCAAGCCAAAGCCACAAGGAACGGCCACTAATCGAAATGCAGACGCTGTTTCACGAACTGAGGAAGCCACCAAAGCCTATGCTGCCGGAGACTACCGCCTAGCCGAACGCCTCTGGCGTGAACTGGCTGACGAGGGCGACGGACAGGCCATGAACAATTTAGGCGTGCTTTACGACCTCGGCCAAGGGGTAGAGATGGACATGGGACGTGCCCTGCACTGGTTTGCAGAGTCTGCCAAGACGGGCAACCCCTCCGGCATGAGCAATTATGGCCGCATGATGGAACAGGGGCGAGGCATTGCCCCCAATCCTGAAGAAGCCGCGCGCTGGTTTGATCTGGCTGCACGAAAGGGACAGGCCGAGGCCCAGTACAATCTTGGCATACTGTACGAGCTTGGTCGTGGCGTTCCCAAAGATGTCAGGGCTGCGGCAGCCTGGTACAGCAGGGCCGCCGCACAGCAGCAAACCGAGGCCATGTTTCGGCTGGGACATTGCTACCGCCTAGGACAGGGCGTAGAGAAGAATTCTTCACGCGCAGTATTGTTGTTCTATGCCGCTGCCATGAACGGCGATTCCAATGCCATGCGCGCCTTGGAAGATATGGCCAGGGAAGGTGGCCCTCATCCGGACGCTGTGCTTTTTGGTCAGCGGCTCGACAGTACTGACCGTACTGCCATGCGCGAGGCCCTCCACCGTTTTGGTGTAAAGGTAGTGCGTGAGGACGATGCCCACATCTGTGATCAGTACGAGGCTGGCCGGGCCGCTCCCGGTGCCAGACGTATGGCCCTCTGCTACGGACCAGGGAACTCAGGCGCTCTGGGTTTTCTTGAACTGGATTACGACGCCCCCAACAATAAGGTCGGAAATGCACTGATAAAAATGGTTACAGAACGCTTTGGCCCGGCTTCCGCAGGAGAAGGTGAGGATGCGCACCTCTGGAATCTTGGCTCCGTGATAGTTGCCACCCGCTATGAACCAACGCGTAGCCTCATGAGTCTTATGTATATGGTGCCCAGAGTATATCACCTCACACGCAAAGACTAACACAATTCTCCGTTTCATAAAAAAACCCCGTCAGGTACAACCATGGCGGGGCAGTATATCCGTGTTTTTTCGTCGTAATCAATCCCAGTGGCGCTTGTCTTCAATGGGACGTATCTGTGGAGGCAGGCTGCCAGGCACCAGAATCTTCAATTCAGGACGCAACTTAATCTTTTCACGGAACTGATGCAGCAGTTCTTCTTCACGCTTGAACCCGCTGGTCTCCACAAAAAGAGTCATCTCATCAATGCCACCGGGGTTGGTAACTTCAATCTGCCAACGCTTGATCTCTTCAAAGCGGCTCATAACCTGTTCCACCTGATGTGGGTATACAAACATGCCCATTATGCGAGCCGTAGTGTCCACACGACCGACTATGCTACCAAGACGCGGACTGGTACGACCGCAAGCGCAGGGACTGCGATCAATATACGACAAGTCGCCTGTGGCAAGACGAATGAGAGGATAGGTTTTGTTAAAGGCAGTGACCACAATCTCACCAACTTCACCATCTTTCAATGGAATGCCCGTGTCAGGATGGCATATTTCAACGTAACAGCGGTTAGCCACATGCAACCCTGCTTTGTGAAAGCACTCATAACCTATGCAACCCACATCTGCCGTACCATAACCCTGACGCATGACGAGGTCGTACTTTTTCTCCATCTGGGAACGCATCTTCTCAGAAAGCCGTTCTCCTGTCACAAAAGCGACTTCCAAAAAGAGATCCTTGCGTAAGTTAAGCCCTTTTTCCTCTGCCTTCTGAGCCAAATGCATGAGGAAGCTCGGTGTGCCCACATAGCCTGAAACTCGCAGTTTTTGCATAATATCAAGCTGTGTGACGGCATCGCTGGGGCCAGCCGGAATCACCGCACAGCCAAGATTGCGCAAGGGCTCCTCAAACATAAGACCTGCAGGGGTGAGCTGATAGTTGAATGTATTCTGTACTGCGTCACCAGGACGAAATCCTACAGAATAAAAGGCTTCGGTATACCCCCAGTAATCCTCACCCCGATCTTCAGGGTCAAAAATGGGACCAGGGGAAAGAAAGAGACGTTTGAGCTCACCAATGTCCTTGGTGAGCAGTCCACCCAGACGTGGCCCCATGGATTGGAGAAAAATAAGCTCCTTCTTTTTCAAAATTGGAATATGCTTGATATCTGAAAGTGTCTTGAATTTCTCCACATTGAACTGCGCACGGTCGAAGCGCTTCTTGACGTCTTCCGAATAGCGATAGGCGTAGGCAAGGAGTTCCTTGAGCTGGATGAGACAATACTGACGACGCTCACTTTCATCCAACACTTCTCTGCGGCTATAGATGCCTTCGGTGCGGTCTTTACGAGTCATACCTGCTCCATGCGTGGCGGCCATGATAGGCACGCGAATAATCACAAAATTGTGCTATGTGTATGCGGCTGTCACACAGTACGACGTGCCAGCGAAGCAACACAGGTCGCTCAAGCTTCTTGAACGGAGAATTATAGCTGCACCCATAATAAAGTGCAAGTTCTTTTTTTAAAAATACAAGTATATTAGGGAGTTAAAGAATCAGTAATAAAACTTTACACTACTGAACTGCATCTACACTTAACGGTTGTTGCGTACGGCAGCGATTGCGCAGGCTATCATAGACAGGCATAGAGCGCAGAACATTTGCCGTACATACGGCCACATAGGCTGTCAAAACCACAACTGGCGCATTATGGAAAGCTCCCGTCATTTCCACTATCAGGGCAGCTCCAGTCAGAGGTGCACGCACAGCGGCAGCAAACATTCCTGCCATGCCCAAGGTGAGTATCGTGCCTGTTTGCTCCACGTCTATCAGCTGGACAGCATGAAAGGCAGAGGCCATGCACGCTCCACCCAGCGCGCCCATGTGGAGCAAGGGCATGAGGATGCCCCCGGAAACCCCGGAGGCAAAACTCACACAGGAAAAAACCAACTTAACACCCAGAAGCACAAGCAGAGCAGCAAACTGCAAGGGGAGGTTCTCGAGCTGCAGTGTGGCTATGCCAACGCCAGGCATTACTTGCGGATAAACGTACAGCAAACTGCCAGCCACCATAAAAGGAAGGAGTATCCGCAAAGGACGCGGCAGCAGACGGCAGCGATCTTCCCAGAGAGTCAGGTGGATCAGCAGCCCATTATATAAACTCCCCAAAACTCCCATGGTCACACCCACAGCAAGAACAAACCACAGCTGCGTCCAGTGCAGGAAGGGTTGCGTTGCAAAAGGGAACACCAGGCCGAATCCGAATATCTTGTCCACTACTAGCCAGGCGGCAAGGGCACAACCACCGGTAAAAAGGAACATGGGCACGCTGAGTAGTGTCTTCATTTCTTCAAAAGCAAAAAACAGACCTGCCACAGGCGCGCTAAAGGCTGCCGTCATGCCTGCCACACTACCACCAACCAGAAAACGTGGCAGGTTGTATTGCCCTCCTCTGCTCCACAACTGACCAGCCCCTGCACCTACTGCGGCCCCCATCATAATGGATGGTCCCTCTCTGCCTACAGAGAGTCCCCCTGACAGGGAAATAAGCGTGCCCGTAAATTTACACAGGAGCACACGTAACCAGCGCATGCGCAGCTTGTCGTGCACCATGAGTTCCACCTGAGGAATGCCACTGCCGCTAATACACGGCTCGAGTTGCAGCAGCACAAGAGAAAGCATTGCCAATACAACAAGCGTACTGAAAAGTACCCCAGCCACGAGTGGTTCATGCACATCGTAGGTCTGTAAGGCATGTATTGTAAGTTCATGCAAAAAATTATAAGCAGCGCGAAACAGACCAATGACCATACCTGCCAAACCACCAGTGACAAGCGCCTGTAAAAGCACATGCCAAACACCCAGCTTGCGCAAGGCGTCAACATCTTGCAACGTCGGTGGCATAGGATTGTGTGGCATGAAATAACCTCACTCCTGGTGGTGGGCAGAGGTTAGTATGGCCGGAAAGAGGGGGCATTTCAAGTTCTTGTCAAAAAATGCACAAAAAATTGCTTGCAAAGGCAGGCACAAAAAGATATATACCTCTAGTCAATTATGCGAGTCGTGCTTGCATTCTTGGTGAGGGCCGAGGTAGCTCAGTTGGTAGAGCAGGGGACTGAAAATACCCGTGTCGGCAGTTCAATTCTGTCCCTCGGCACCAGAAATTTCAAAAGGTTGCGAGAAATCGCAACCTTTTCTGCACTAAAATCCGGCCATTTCGCACCAAACTTTGGTGCTAGCGCAACGCAATTTATTTCTCCTCCCG
>JAFTDG010000154.1 GCA_017454325.1 Desulfovibrio sp.
ACCCTCGTTAAGCGCTTGGGGTCATTCACGGTTTGGCGGCTTGAAATCCTGTGTGGTCATGGTTACTATTTGAGCATGAACAAGCCAGCGTTGGCCTAAACCGCCAGCGAACATGGCAAGACAGCATGCCATTGGGAAGACCTGCAAATCCAAGACAATTTTCTTTTCCTGAAAGTCATGCAGAATAGCGATCTCTGCCGTCGCCTGCTTGAAACTTTGCTTGGCTTCAAAATTCGTGAGCTGTCGTTCCCCGAAACAGAAAAGGTGCTTGCCTCCAACCCTGACAAGATGAGCGTCCGCCTTGGCGTGTACGTGACGGACGAAAACGGCAAAGTTTACGATATTGAAATGCAAACGTCGAAACCCGTTGATGACAACAGGCTCGACTTGCGAACTCGTTACTACCAGTCAATGCTTGATCAGACGTCTATTGAAAAGGGCGGGCGCTATACCGACTTGCGCGAATCTTTCATCATCTTCATTTGCACGTTTGACCCGTTCAAACTTGGCCGTCGCCGCTATACGTTCCGCAATCTGTGCGTTGAACAAACGGATCTGGCGCTGAAAGACCGAGCGACGAGGATTTTCCTGAACGCCAAGGGAGTTATTGGCGAGGAAAGCGAAGAAGTTCAGCACTTTCTCAACTATGTGGCTGGCAATGCTGCGGAAGGGGCACTTACGCGCGATATTGATGCCGAAGTAGCCCGTATAAAGCAATATGACGAAATAAAGGCGGAATATATGACACTTTCAGCACTCCTTGCTGACGAACGCTATGAAGGCAAGATGGAAGGGTTGGCTGAAGGGAAGGCGGAAGAACGGTTTGAAGTAGTCTCCCGTATGCTTTCTCGCGGATACTCACCTGAACAAATCAGCGATATTCTAGGCATCCTTCTTGACGAAGTGAAGTCGCTTGCTGCCAAAGTGAAGCCTAGTCAATAACCGCTTGTAGAATTTCACATGAAACGTCGAGGAACCTTTTTGTAGAATAGGAGCGGAAGCCGCATCTCCATCAGGATGCAGAAAGCCCTGCTGCCGGCTGATGGCCAACAGCAGGGCAAAGGTTGCACCCTGGCGGGAATGTCCGGCAATGTCTTACATGCCAGCTTCAAAGCGGCGTCGCATTTTTTTTAGGGAAAGCAGTTCGCCTTTCTTGCCCTTGAACATGTCCGGCACAAACATGAGCACCCTGTCGTTCTGGTTGACGGCTTCCTGGCAAATTTCAGGCGTTTTCATGGCATCCGGCACAAATACCAGGGCATGGCCATCTTTTTTTACGGCTGCAAGGCACACTTCCTCTGTGCGAAAGTTGTCAGGCACAAAGACCAGCGCCTGACCATTGGTTCTGACAGCCTCAAGGCACAATTCCTGAGTCTTCAGCTCCAGCGGTAAAAAACACAGGGCATTGCCGTTCTGGCGCACAGCCTCCAGGCACAGCACCGGCGTGCGCAGGTCATCCAGCACAAAGCGCAGAGCAAGACCATCCATTTTTACAGCCCTGAGGCACAGTTCCTTGGTGACATAATCATCAGGAATATATTGCAGCGCCATGCCGTTCTGACATATGGCCTCCATGCACAGCTTGGGCGTCAATCTGTCTTCCGGCACAATGCGTATGGTCAGCCCATCCTGTCTGATGGCTTCCAGACACAATTCCTCAGTCATCATGGTGTCGGGCACATCCCACAATGCCAGGGCATTCTGCTTGACAGCCTCGAGGCACAGTTCCGGCGTCTGCAGATTCTCAGGCACATAGTGCAGCGCCCTGCCGTCCTTTTGGACAGCGCTGAGACACGTTTCAGGGTTTTTTCTCGTATCCGGAATTTCTTTGAACTCTTTCCACATCTTAACTCGCATGGGGACTTTCTTTGGTTAGGGGCTGCCGCTGTTTTTTTGTATTTGTATCTGTGTCTGCCATGCGCGTATATACCCCAGGTTGCGGTGCAGGTCTATACAAACCTGTGTTCGCACAGGTGACGGCGCGGTGCACAGGCCAAGCCTGTCAACCCTGCAACCAGCCTGGCAAGAGCCAGACACCAGCCTGCAACCGGCTTATGCCCTGTGCCGGGCCATGTTATGCCTGTGCAAAAAGGAGCGCAGGCATGGCCAGAATTCCTTATGGCATACCGCCCAAAAACGTCATCCCCTCGCTGGCACTGGTGCTGCTGCTGGGCAGCCTTGCGGCGGCGCAGCTGGCCGTCGACACCATTGAGGAGTTTGAGGGCTATGTGCCTGTGGGCTATTACGACCCCGTGGGCATTCCCACCAAATGTTTTGGCGACACGACGGATGTCGTCATTGGCCGCGAGTACAGCTTTGACGAGTGCGCCCGTTCCCTTAACGCACATCTGTACGAATTGGCCGCACCTGTGACCCGGTGTGTCAGGAATTTTCACACCCTGCCGGACAAGACCCGGGCCGCCCTCATCTCCATGACCTATAACATCGGTAGCACTGCCATGTGCAGGAGCAGCATTGTTCGCTACCTCAATCAGGGCCAGGTCGGGCGCGCCTGCAGGCGTATGGCCGAAATCTACACAAGTGCACGGGGCAGGAAACTGCCTGGCCTGGTGCGCCGTCGCAACTACGAAGCGCAACTGTGCCTGGCAGGCATCAAGGAGACGGAGCATGAGTGAAATGCAAAAAACAGTGGTGGGCGTCAATGTGCCCTTTGAACGCATACGCCGCATTACCGGCTATCTGGTCGGGCGGCTGGAACGGTTTAACAATGCCAAGCGACGTGAAGTGGCAGACCGTAAACCGCATGGCCTGCGTGTGCAGGCCGGCAAGTGAGGTGGAGCATATGCCCCGACTGGCCAGTGCAAATGGCTGGGCTTGTTTATAGTGGCAATAACCGTAATCGTGCCCGATGAATATCTATGGTCAATAGGGCGCCATCGTCCAATTCTTGTGCATACTGTTGCAAAACGTGGACTACATGTAGACCGGCAATTTCTGGACTTGTGTTTTCGGCGCGCAGCTGTATAACGCTGGGCTTTTTGTCCCGCGTAAAGGCCAGCAGGGTTGTGAAATCCAAATCTTGGGTGAAAATAATGAAGTCTTCAGTGCGGGCATAGGCCATAATAGCTGCATCAGTCGCATCTGAAGGGCCAATATCTGACCAGTGGCGTGCACATATTCCTGCAGCACCGAGATATTGTGTCCATCGCGGGGCAAGATTCATGTCCAGCAGAAGTTTCATGCTTCGGCCAACTGCAGTTCCCGTTCTTCAGAACGCCATGCTGCATAGCGAAGTGCTTGCAAAATGTCTTCTCGCTCCAAATAAGGATAGTCTGCCAAGAGTTCGTCAATGCTACGGCCTCCGGCAATCTGTCCCACAAGCATTCCTACAGTGACACGCATACCACGGATGCATGGTTTGCCGCCCATAACGCCAGGATTCTGGGTGATGCGCTCTAATTTTTCCATACGTTCCTTCATAGTTATGATGAAACCTGAAAATATCAGCTTTTATAAATACCAACTTTGAAATCTATAGTCAAAACGTCGTACGCTTGGCAGCATTTGTTCACTTCAATTCTGTCAACCCCGCAAACAGCCCTGCTAGAGCCTGTCGTCAGCCTGCAGCCAGCATATACGCTATACTGGGCCGTGTTACGCTTACGCCAGTGATGTGATGACATAGTCACAATACGTTGCCGAGCAAGGTGAAGTGGCAGACCGTAAACCGCATGGCCTGCGTGTGCAGGCCGGCAAGTGAGGTGGAGCATATGCCCGGTTGGTTATGTAGTCTTATGAAGTTTGTTCCCGGCATCAGGGCCCTTTGGCAGCAGCTGTCCGGCGCGACGGCCAGGGCAGAGGAAATCCGTGCGCAGACAGAGCACGACGACATTGCGGGCTTTTACCGCACGGGCCGCGTGAGTGCCCTGCACCTCTGGAAGTACGTCAAGGTGGGCATTGCCCTGCTGCTGGCCGTGGTGTTCTGTGCTGCCGTGTTCTATCCTGCAGCTGCGGACAATGTGCGCCTGCTGCTGCAGGGCTTTGCCGAAGCCGTGAGCCGGCTTTTTGCCGTGGAGTTGTAATCATGGACGCCATGGATGACAGGGAGGCGCAGCTCGCAGCCGCCAGGGAAGGCGTGGTACAGCGCCACAAGGAGGAATGGGACAGGCACCAGGCCATTATTGATGAGGCTCTGGCAGAAAATGACGTGGATAAGGCGCGTCTGGCTAAGGTCATTGCCGAAACCCTGCGCATACGCCAGGAGGGGGAGCGCAAGGCCTGGGGCCTGTCTGCCAAGGGAGAAACAGAACAGCACAGCGGATTTGTGGTCAAATGGAACATTCCCATGGAAGATTACCTGAAGTGACCATGGAGTACGTGGCACGCTATCCCAGCCTGCACGAGCTGCTTTGGCACACCCGCTTCGTGGTAGTGATGGCGCACCGCCGCTTTGGCAAGACCACTGTGGCCCTCAACCATCTGCTCATGGCGGCCGGGGCCTGCCCGTTGCCCCGCGCCCGCTGCGCCTACATTGCCCCGCTGCGTACGCAGGCCAAGGCCATTGCCTGGAATGAACTCAAGCACTGGTCGGCCAAGATTCCACAGCGCGTGGTCAATGAGACCGAGCTGTATGTGGATTTTCCCCAGGCCACGGGGGGCACGGCCCGGGTGCGCCTGTTTGGCGCGGACAATCCCGATGCTCTGCGCGGTCAGTATTTCGACTATGTGGTGCTGGACGAGGTGGCGCAGATGCGGCCAGAAACCTGGGAGGAAGTGGTGCGGCCAACCCTGTCGGACAGGCACGGCGGGGCGCTGTTCATCGGCACGCCCAAGGGCGTCAACCTGTTTTCGCAGCTCTATGCGCACGCTGCGCAGCAGGAAGCGCAGGGCGCGGGAGAGTGGGCCGCGCGCTGTTACCCCGTGACGGCCACAAAAGCCCTGCCCGAGACAGAAATTGCCGTACTTAAAAAGGACATGTCCGAGAATGCTTTTCGGCAGGAATATCTCTGTGACTTCGCGGCCAGCTCGGATGACACGCTCATCACCCTGGATGAAGTGGCTGCTGCCATGGCCCGCACCCCAGATAAGGACCTCTGCCGGCAATGGCCGCTGGTGGCTGGTGTGGACGTGGGCATGCGGCAGGACCCCACGGTGGTCTTTGCCCGTCAGGGCAACTGGGCCCATGCGCCCGTTATCTGGCGCGGGCTGCATACGGTAGAGATAACCCATCGGCTGCTGGCCTATATTGCCGCACGCAAACCGGCGTACATGTGTATTGACGTGGGCTTCAACCCGGGTGTGTATGATACCTTGGTGGAGCTGGCCCGCGCCCACGATACTGTGATCAGTGGCATCCACTTCGGCCACAGCGCCAACAGCAGGGTGTACCTGAACAAGCGCGTGGAAATGTGGTGCGCCGTGCGCGACTGGCTGCGCCACGGAGGCCGGTTGCCGGCCAACGAAACACTCAAGGCGGAGCTCACCGCCCCTACCACCTGGCGGGACGAAAACAACCGTATCCACCTGGAATCCAAGGAAACACTCAAGAAACGCCTTGGCCACTCCACAGACCTGGCCGATGCCCTGGCGTTGACCTTCGCCATACCTCTGGGGCCGGACAGGGACGCTATCTTTCCTGAATGCAACGAGCGCTACGGCCTGAAGGCCGCGGGCAGCCTGCGGGACTGGATGACCGGCGAGGAACGGAGCAGGGCCTATGACCCCTTTGCAGGCATGTAAGGACAGGCATGTCTGCCTGTAAAAGCTGTGCCCGGCAGTTTTCCTCGCATAAAGGGCACTGCCGGGCACGCACGCAGGCTTTGCAGCAGGAGAAGAAGAGAAGAAGCGGGTGTGCTGTCTCCAACCCTCCTGGTTATGCGTTTTTTAGTAGCTGAACAACATGCCGAAGTTCATGATTTCCCCAAGAATAAAGCATACGGAACCGGCAGTGGCAAAGCTCACGCCGCATTTCCAGCGGTTTTCATACATGGCCACAAGACCGTAGGAGCAGGCCACAATGGCCACGCCGAGCAGCAGCAGAATGGGCGCATCCATGGGAACGGCTTTGGACACAAGGCCGGGAGTGGGAAGGCATAAAAACACAACAGCCCAGGTCACAGCAGCAACAAGGGCAAGACGCAGATAGTGCATAAGAGTTCCTCTTCTGGTTGAGAATTTATTCACAATGTTCCTACGCCTTTTCTGCTTTTGGGTCAATAACCCTGAAAATAATTATATGAAATCTCATTTTCATCGAGGTATTTCAGAAATTCTGGTTCCTCGACGCGGCGTGTAGAATTTAAACCATGGCTCGCAGAAGGAGCGGTGGAGCCGTAGGCAGTCATCTCAAACCTCTGAAAAGGGTGAGGGAACTCAGAAAAATCAGCTTCAGATGGGGATAAACTAGCGCATGACCGGGAAGTGGCCAATGAGGCTGGAGTTACCAGTTACGATTTCATTGCCAAACAGTCGTCCAGAAAACTGAAAACATTTTTCCAATATTCTTTTCCGGCCGCTGTCATCGCGTCGCCATGTCCTGCTCCCTCTACGACAAATTTTTTTTTGGGAGTATGGCAAGCATTGTACAACCTCTCCATCATAGAGGGCGGTACCAGTTTATCCGCAGCCCCATGGATGAACATTACCGGAACTTTTATCCTCGATATAGCTTTTAAGGGGGCTGCGTCTGACACTTTAACCCCTGTTTTTATACCGCTTACTATGTCTACGCATGTCATAATTGGAAACTCCGGCAAGCCAAATATGACGCCCAGCTGACTTGTAAACATCTCATAGGCGCTGGTATAAGCACAGTCCTCTATGACAGCAGCCAGTCCCGATATTTCGTATCTGCCCGCTGCCAGCATCACTGTGGCAGCCCCCATAGATACTCCGTGCAATACAATTTCTGCATTAGCATCGCGTTGCTTGACTTTAGCCGCCCATTCAGCAACTTCCTCGCTTTCTTTTATCCCCATGGTGATGTACTGCCCTTCACTTTCCCCGGACGCGCAAAGATCCGGGGAAAGCACATTATACCCATGTGTTAAATATACCTCAGCATAATCCCTAGTATAGCGCTGGTCTCTACCATAACCATGCGCCAGTATAACCCAGCGATGTCCTTTTTGGGCAGGAATATAGTATATTGCCGCCAAATGTCTGCCGTCTGGCATAGTCATGCTCCATTTCTCCGATGACGATGCCGGCATTTTAGGTATTTCCCTGCTCTTATCATGAATATTGACGCAGGCAGCAGGAGGAGCCAGCGCATCAGTTTCATTGCCGCGCTTCAAGGCATAATCAACAAAATAATCGCCTATAGCGTAGCCTGTCGCCAAAACAGCCACCATGAATATGATGATAATAATTACACAACATCTTTTCCGATTATAGTGCATCATAACCATTATAATATAAGGTTTGCCGTATATCTTGAACAGTGCATGAACGAGGATGAACGTGAGGCCTGAAGAAACAGAAGCGCACAGCGAAGCGGATCTACGACCGTCTTGTGGCGGGAAAAGGGTTCAAAAGAGGGGTGAGTCTCATCTTTGTATTCACAAACTGGAAATTATTCTTCCCCGTCTTTCGGGTCGTCAACGTAATCCACTTCTGAATAGCCGGCGCAGAGGGTGATTTAATGCTTTAGGCCTGCGGGAATGAAGTAAGTTTCGCCTTGCTGATAGGTTTTGGTTTCACCGTTTGCAGTAAATAGGCATTTGCCGCTTATTACCGCAGTCCATTGCGCAGCATGTGAATGTTCAGGAAACGTAACTTCCTTTTCGGCGCTGACAAAATAGACGGTGCCTGTTGATGTGTGGTCCACATGGACAGTCAGTCCTTCAATACCGTAATCGCGGGTGGGAACCTTGCCGATGATGTCATGAAAAAACGCAGCCATATTTTTCCTCCTGCAAAGTATGAGATCCACAAATCCCGATTTGCCTGCCAGTGCATCCGGTATGGGAATAAATGCCTCGCCCATAGGAATACCGAGCTTCTTGGCTTTGGCTGAACGGGCAATAATGCAGCCGTCATTGTTTGAAAGCATTACAGCAGGCTTGCCCCGCAAGTCAGGGCGTAGGAATTCTTAATACGACAATATAAATCTAGAATCCTGCTGTCAACGCTCTGGATTAGGCAATAGTTCAGTATACTTTCATTGTTGGTTTTGCACAGAAAATTGATATTGACCATTGCTTGAGCATAACCTATGAAACAGGTATACAAACATCTGTTTAGTCATGCGCGAGAGAATCCTCACGGTGCCGGATTTTCTCACCCAATGCCTGCCTTGATGCACCAATACATTCCCTGTTTTCACTATTTGTTAAGGAATTCACATGCGCAACAGGTTTTCGTTGGGCGTATTATTTGCCTGCGCCATTGCAGCCTTTGCCTTCCTGGTTAATGCCGTTAGCCAGCAGATCGTATCTAAAGGCGTTAATGAAATTGAGTTGCGTGATGCAGAAACAGATATGAAGGAATTATATAGTTTATTAAATGCTGCAACTATACGTTTTAAGCATCATGTTTTTGATTGGGCTGTATTTGATGAAGCCTATGCGTATATTCAAGGCAAGGATGATACATTTATTGCCAGAAGTTTTAGCAATGTAAAAATTGATGAGATGCATTTTACCGGCACGGCTGTATATGATAGAAGTTGTAAACGCCTTGCTTTCGTTGACGGTTCAAAATTGGTATATGGTGAAGAATGGGCTGAAGATGAAGTACAGGCTTTTGACAGCGTTGTACAAATGATGGCAGGTTATGATGGAGATTCTTTGGAGGGTTTTATTAATGTAAAAAATGTTCCCATGCTTGTCACTATACATAAAATTTACGATTCATTCAAGAAAATACCTTTTAATGGATACCTTGTCATGGGTATTTCCATTGATAAATATCTCACTGAATTATATCAAAATATTAAAGGATTGCAGTTTTCTATTTTGCCGTTACGTGTCTACAATATGATACAAGACATTACAGTGAAGGAGAATATCAAATATCTCGAAACATCAGAGGAAATTCGCGTTTATTCTGTGATCAATGACATTTTCGGAAAACCCGCTTTCAGTCTTGAATTGCGTAAGCCCAGAACTATTGCTGCATTTGGGCAGGAACTTTCGCGAAAAAATTCTCTACTGATGCTGCTTTTGTGCACTCTGGTTTTGTGTGCCGGACTTGTCGTCATACATTTAGCGCAACAGCGCGGCATACGTCATGAAATGGAGTATCGTGTCAGGCATGACAACCTGACCGATCTGCCCAATGCCATGCTTTTTCATGAGCGCCTTGCGCAGTTAATAAACGCAGCACGGCATGGCAGTGGCTGCCTTGGCGTCCTCTTTATTGATATAGACAACTTCAAAAGTCTCAACGACTGTTACGGCTATCAGCTGGGCGACGCTATCCTGTGCGAGATGGCAAATCGCCTGCGTACTCTGTTTCCCCATGATCTTGTTTCAAGGCCCGGAGCTGATAAATTCCTGATTGCCGTGACGGCTGACAATGAGGAAATTTTTCGGGACAAGGCCAATGCCGTTCTGCCGGAATTGAACAAGCCTGTATCCATTGAGGGGGACAGCCTGCATATGGGGGCAAGCATAGGGTACGCCGTGTTCCATGACAAAGCGGACGACAGCTTTTTGTTGCTGCACAGGGCCGAATTCGCCATGCATGTTGCCAAAAACAGCGGCGGAAATGCCATTCGGGGCTACAATGAAACCATGCGTACCGCTGCCATCGAAAAAAAGCATCTTGAAGTCGCACTGCGCGAGGCTGTGGAAAACAATGCCTTCACCGTGCACTATCAGCCCAAGGTGGATATTGAAAAGAACGATGTGGCAGGTTGCGAGGCTTTGGTACGCTGGCAGATCCAGGACGGCAAATGGGTGCCCCCGCCGGTTTTCATCCCCATTGCCGAGGAAACTGGCCTTGTCTCGCATATAGATATGTTTGTCCTGCGCACCGCCTGCCGGCAGGTTCTTGCCTGGCAAAAGGACTACAGTGGCGCCGTGCCCATAGCCGTGAATATGTCTGTGCGCAGCGTTCTGTCTGACGATTTTCTCGATAATGTTATGCGCATTCTGCAAGAGGAGGGAACGCCTCCGTCGCTCATCGACATCGAAATCACCGAAAGCAGCTTCATGACTGACATGCAAAAGGCTCTTACGGCTGTTACCCGGTTGCACGAACTGGGCATTCACATTGCGCTGGATGACTTTGGCACCGGCTATTCCTCTTTGCAGTATCTGAGCGCCATGCCCATTTCTGTTCTGAAAATCGACAAGAAATTTGTGGATGATATTTTTTCCGGCAAGGAGGCGGCGCAGCCTCTCATAAAAGGCATTATCTCGCTTGCTGTCAGCCTGGGCATGCACACCGTATCAGAAGGCGTGGAAAACAGAGATCAGCTGGACTTCCTCGTCGGCAATGGCGCGTGTGTCATCCAGGGCTATCTGTTTTCGAAGCCCCTTAGTGCGGCGGATTGCGGAGAATATTTGAGAAATCGTAAGTCCCGCATTGAGGCAGTGCTGCGGGCGGCATGATGGTTTAGGCAGAGTATGGGGTACATTGTGTGGTGCCCGGCAGCGTTTTCTGTGAAGCGCTGCCGGGCACTGTGCATGTTTGCACAGCATGAGACCGTATTTCATTTCCCATCAGATTTGAATTTAGGCACCCATAGGGGTGCCTTTCTTTTGACTACATGGCGGGGAGTTGTTATTTTTCCTACAGGCAAGGAGTAACAAAATGTCCATGGCAGCTTTTGATTCCATTGGCTATATGCGCAAGTTGGAGGAGGCAGGTGTTCCACGCCAACAGGCAGAGACACAGGCTGACGCCCTTCGCCAAGTGCTTGGACAGTACGACGAGGCCAGCCGTAGAGAGATGGCCACTAAAGGTGACATCAAAGATTTGAGATTAGAGATAGAAAAGGTGCGTGGAGAAATTAAAAGTTCTGAGCTGCGCTTAATAAAGTGGCAACTCGGTATTGGTTTTGCAGTAATTGTCATTATGGCAAAA
>JAFTDG010000155.1 GCA_017454325.1 Desulfovibrio sp.
AAAGATGCCTTTGCTTGGCGCAGACGATCTGGCCCGTCAAGCTGTACTATCCCTCCGGGAAAAACGTATGGCTGACGCATTGGCATTCGCGCTCACATTTTCTTCCACTTATGGGTCATTGCATCCCCGAGCCTTTGCCCTTTGCGCCCATGTGCTCACGAGGATGGGGCACAGCGAGGCTGCTCTGAATTTCTGGGATAAGGCGATCAACTATTGTCCTGATCGTTTGGAGTGGGTGGAGCAGGCCCTGCGCACAGCCTGGGCTACCAATGATACGCTGCGTGCCCAGCAGTATGTATCCCTATTACACTGTTTATACTGTACGCATCCATCCGCTACTTTTTTAGGTGAGCTGGAACAACATGGCCATGCCTGTCACGGTGCCTGTGGCATTCATGCGGGGCATCTGCGCGCCTGGTTTATCCTGCCACAGGGCAAAACGTTTTTGCTACGTTCAGAACCGGCCAAACCGGTATTGCAACCAGGTACGCTCAAAAAATTTCCTGCAGGCGCCCACACATTGTATGAGCTGGATGTTCCCCTCTCTGCCAACCGGGATCCGTACTGCATCCATCTCATAGCAAACGGTCGACATGTTATCGGCAGCCCTGCTTACTGCTCACCCTGTGACGCGGCCCGCCCCATAAAGAAAATCGCGACGCAAAGCCGTCGCCGTGCACAACAGGCAGTTACCATTATCATACCCTGCTACGACGGGTATAACGAAACTCTTTCCTGCCTCGCTTCATGTTTTGCCTCACTTACGCAAAACATGACACGCACAGCTATTTGGGTTGTCTGGGATCACGGCCCTGATTCACGGCTCCATAAGGCGCTCATGCGCTTATCGGAAAGACACAAAATCACATTGCTAACTACCCCCGGCAACATGGGCTTTCTTGGTAGTGTGAATTATGCCCTTGCACGTATCAATGAGGGAGATGTCATTCTCCTCAATGCGGATACCCTTGTACACAGCAACTGGATAGACCGCATGGTCAAGGTCGCCCAATTACCAGATGCTGCCACAGTGACGGCCATGGGTTCTCATGCTGAGCTGTTATCTTTCCCAGCCTACTATGACAGAGGCGATGTGCGTACGCTCCACGAAACGGCTCTCCTTGATGCTGCCTGCCGTTCACTGCCACAAGAGATGCATGTGCGAAAAATTCCTGTGGGTATGGGTTTCTGCATGCTCCTGACCCGTCGTGCGCTTGACCTATGTGAAGGCTTGGACGGACTGATGCTCTTCCGGGGCTATGGAGAAGAGACAGATTTTTGTTTGCGTTGTGCAGATCAGCATCTCAAAAACTATGCAGCCTGCAACGTCTATGTGGCACATTTGGAGGGCCGCTCCTTCGGCGCATCAAAGCGTGCCTATGTGGCGCAAAACAACAGGGCAATTTTTCAAAGATTTCCTCACTATAACGAACAATATAATGACTTTCTCCTTGAGGACCCACTTCAGGAAATTCGTGACCATATTTCCCGCCGAGCCTGCCAA
>JAFTDG010000156.1 GCA_017454325.1 Desulfovibrio sp.
ACGAACAGGAGCGCGCTCTTGCTGAAGCCGAAGAAAGAGAGCGTCTGGACAGGGCGTCACTGTATGATGCAGGCAAGGCAGAGGGTCGTGCCGAAGGCTGGGAAGACGGCAAGGCTGAGAGAACTCGTGAAGTCGCTCAAAATCTCCTTCACCTGGGGCTGCCCATTGCCCAGATTGCCGAGGCGACGGGGCTCTCTACCGCAGAAATTGAGGCTCTGCGCAAGGTGCAGTAAGACGTAACCATCCCAAGAATTCTATCTACCCGTAATGGTAGTACTCTGATAGAGCAAGGGCAGGTGGTATAATTACTGGCCTGGACGTTTTGTCAGCTATTGCGATCTTCTTAAAAGCCATCGGATATCCTCTGGCCTTTGCTGCGCACTGGCGCTACCATGCACCCATGTCACTGGAAACAGGTATTTTTCAGCGCAGGCGCATTGAATTTGCAAGCCTCATAGATTTTGGATGTACGCACTGCCCATCCGGCTATCTCTATACAGAATTGTTTTTGAACGGCCAGTTTCGCGCCGAAATTCATATTTCTCTCACTGGAGAGGTGACCGGTCGTGTCATCGAATGTGATTCCGGCGAGGAATATCTGCCACTGCATGTGGAGGGACAAACGGGTTCCTTTGTTGGCGTAATTCGAGAGAATTACACAAAAATCCTGCAAGCCATTGCCGCACACTGCACCACGGCACAGCCTTTTCTCCATGCACAGGCCAACAGGCTGGCGGAACAGTTGCTGCTACGTTACGGAGACAAGCCAGACTTTCCCTTCAAAAAATTCCCTGCCTATGGGGTTTTCCGCCATGCAGGCAGCCGCAAATGGTACGCCCTGATTATGAATATCCCGCGCGCACGGTTGTTGCACAAAAAGAAAATATGCAAACGGGAGCAGGGGGATATTGTCGAAATCCTGAACATTAAAGTCGCACAGGCCCAGCTGGAGGCACTGCACAATGTGGAGGGAATATATCCCTGCTATCACATGAACCGTGCCAATTGGGTCAGCATCCTTCTGGAAGAAATCCTGCCGGACAAACGCATTCTGGAGCTTGTGGCAGCAAGCCGGGCAGCAACGGCAACACCGGTATCGTGTGTAGCACATGGCAATGTGTGGCTTGTTCCAGCCAATCCAGCCTATTTCGACGTCGAGGGCGCTTTTGCCAGCGACGACAGGTTGCTGTGGAAGCAGTATCCCGGCATCAAAACAGGCGATGTGGTCTACATGTACCTGGGAGCCCCGATATCTGCCATTCGGTTCCGCTGTGAAGTTGTGGAGACCGGCATCCCGTATGCATACGAAGATGCGCATCTTTCCATGCGGCAGGTCATGCGCATACGGCAAACGCACGTCTTTGCAACGTCATGTTTTCCATTGGCTGTGCTCAAGACATACGGCGTGCACGCGGTACGTGGGCCCCGGCGCATACCGGATGCCCTGCGCAGCGCGCTGGAAACCGCCGGCACACCTGTGCACAAAAAACGTCGTAACCGTCCCAAGAACCCCATCTACCCGTAGTGGTAGTACTCGGATAAAGCAAGGGCAGGCGGGTATACTCGTTGGCATGTCCGTTGTGTCAGCAGAGGGATAAAGTGCTTTCAGGGTATGGGCGCCTTAATCGCCGCTTCTGGTTTTGTTCGCATTTGCAGCAGAAGGCCCATAAAGCTACTGCACCTTGCGCAAGGCCTCAATTTCTGCGGCAGAAAGGCCGGTAAACTTGGCAATTTGTTCCAAGGGAAGGCCACCTTCCAGCATGGCAAGGGCAACTTCGCTACGGCCCTGAGAGATGCCCTGAGAGATGCCCTGAGAGATGCCCTGGGATATTCCCTGAGATATTCCCTGAGAGAATCCCTGGGAAAAGCCTTGAGCACGTCCTTCATCAAGAAGAAATTGTTCTCTGGCGTAGCGGTCGCGTTCGGCCTTTTCGGCCATCTCGTAGGCTGTGACAAGTTCCCTGTCCTGCATGAAGTGCTGTTCAGCCTGCACGGCCTGATTGATCATGGGTTCCTGCATGGCTATTGTCTCCAGATCTTCTACTGGCGTCTTCTTAGAGAAGTAGGCCAGCCATTTGCCAAGGGGGTTCAGGGTCGCTATGTCACTACGCTGCTGCTCGAACTTGGGCAGCTCTATGCAATGGATTTCCAGATCGTCTGAGAGGTGTACTTCAGGGTGTTTTGTATGCAGTACGGCAAAGGCATGATGATAGTCATGGGGTAATTCTGGAAAAAGCACATAATTGAGGATGGCTATGCTCACCGTACGGGCTAGTTTTCCATACGTTTCGCCACGTTTGAGGGCATAGCGCCGTGCCCAGTAGTACAGAAGGCGTTTGGTCATCCATTTGAAGCTGTCCACCTGCACTTCCACGTTGACAGAAGTACCATCGCTGCTCCTGCCAAGAATATCAAGACGCACTTCCTTGTCTTCGGGATGACTGGGGTCGAGTTCCCTGTCCAGAAACTGAAAATCCTCGAGCAGCGCGTAGTTCTCCGCAGCGAAGACGGCATTGATAAGGGAAAAAGGTCACCGCCTTCTGGTCTTCGCGGGCGAAGACATACTTCATGAGAACGTCATTCAAACGGTTTATGGGCTGGCCTTTTAGGTTCATGCAACAAGAATAGGCATTTTTCAGGCACAGGACAAGGGCCCCGTACATATCTGTTTTCGTTTGGTAACTAAACCAACCAGCTCTTCCTGGTGACAGGGGCTGTTCTTTGGCTTCAATGAGGTATACTGTCATTCCTGTGAGTTCTTTTGAGCCTGAATTTCTTTACTATGCAGTAGCGCTAAAAAATCAGTTGGGGTTTTCACAGGAAGATGGCGAGGAAACCCTCGTTTCCTGCCCGAGCAGGGGAAGTCATGTCTGATGCAGAATCTTTCGATAATAATCCGTTCCGTGTACTTCAGGGCAGGCTCTTTCCTGATGGTGTCAAGACACAGCGGTCTTCTGAAAATGTTGTCAGGCGAAAGTGCAAGGCAAAGCACACGTCCTGCATAGGGGCCGGGGGCACGTCAGAACAGACTGAAGGTGTCAGCGCAGAGGAGAGGAATCTGTTTCTCAATGCCGTGCGACGGGTACAGCCCGTGCATGGGCACGAAAAGGGAACATTCTCTCTGGAAGAGATGGGGGCTGTTACTGCGTCGCTGGGAAAAAAGAAAAAACGGAAGAAATCTTCCCCGCAGGTTGAGGCTGACCCTGAGAAAAAGCAGCAGGGGAACAGTCCTCGCTGCGCCACAAACGCCACCTCTACCAATGTGCCTAGTGAGCACGCCGATTCGGCGCAGAAGGAGGGTACGCTCTGTACGGAAGAAGATGCGGATGCCGCTGCTTTCCTGCGTGCCATGAACGCTGTGCAGCCTTTGGCTCTGCGTGGCAGAGATGTTTCTCCTCTGCCGGCACAGGGCACTCCGCCTCCTCAGGGGGAGGCAAGCATGCAGGATGTTATGGAAGGCAAACTTGAATTCGCCCTTTCATTTACAGATGAATATCTGGAAGGCCATGTTGTTGGCCTTGATGAAATGACCATGGCCAAGCTGCGTTCGGGCTCGCTGAGTCCAGAAGCACATCTTGACCTGCACGGACTCAATGCAGTGCAGGCTTTTGAATTCCTGCGCGGGTTTCTTAAAAGCAGCTGGTTTAAGGGCTTGCGTACGGTATTAGTTGTGCCGGGACGTGGTCGCAATTCACCAGATGGCGTAGGCATACTGCGTGAGAAATTGCAGAATTGGCTCACTCAGGAACCCTTCAAGCGCGTGGTGCTGGCGTTTTGTACGGCGCAACCCCATGACGGCGGGCCCGGCAGCGTCTATGTGCTACTGCGTAAATATCGTAAAAAGGGCAGGGTGTACTGGGAGCGTATGCCCGCAGATACTGATCTGTATTGATCCTGAGGTGTTTTATGGTGCCATTGCAAAAACGTCTCAATCTTGATGTGCAGCCTGTCTTTTTGATGGATGGTTCTGCGTTTATCTACAGGGGTTTTTTCGCCAACAAAACGATGTGTCGTTCAGATGGCTTCCCTACCAATGCTCTTGTAGTGGTGACGCGGCTTTTATTGCGCATTTTGCGCGAGGAGCGGCCTGAACATTTTTTGTTTGTCAAAGATGGAAAGGGAAAAACCTTTCGCCATGACATCTTTCCCCTCTATAAGGCAAACCGAGACGCGCCACCGGATGCATTGATCTGTCAGATGGATCCCATCCTGAGGATGGTGCGTGCTCTGGGGATTCCGGTAGAAATATCCGAGGGCTGTGAAGCAGACGATTGTATTGCATCGTTGGCGACACGTTTCAGTGACCGTCTTCCCGTGGTTATAGTCAGCGCAGACAAGGATTTGAAGCAATGCCTCGGCCCTAATGTGTACATGTGGGACCCAGCTTCGCGTGAGGAAAAACTGTTTACCGCCGCCTCTTTTGCCGCGGAGAGCGGTGTCACGCCTGAACAATGGCCGGATATGCAGGCCCTTATGGGGGATGCCAGCGACAACATACCCGGTGTGCCGGGTATTGGCCCCAAGACGGCGCAGAAGATTTTTGCCATCTGCCCAAGCCTTGAGGATATTCGCGATCATTTTTCCCTTTTGCCCCCAAAGCTGCAGGATAAGCTGCGTGCGCATCTGGATGCAATGTTTGTTTGGAGGCAGCTGACCACACTCGCGCGTGATAAATGCGCCAATGTGCGTTTGGAAGACACCCGTGTGCGTTCTGTGGATACCGCTGGTTGCGCTGCCCTGGCAGACGAATTTGAACTGCACGCCCTGCGCCGGGAAATGGCTGGGCTTGCACGGGTGCAGCAGACAGGCCAGGGGCAGCCGGCCCATGACGGTGGGATTGCCGGCACGAGGGAAAGACCGGCACAGCCTGTTACAGCTTCATCTCCTGGAGGGACGTATTGGCCCCCGACAGCCTGCACAGGAGCTCAGATGCATTTGCTGGACATGTCTGTGCCGCAGGAATCTCCGACCATACATGCTGTGGATGCGCTGCCGCCATGTAGTGGACGGCAGGTGGCCATTATCTGGGCAGACGGCGCGGAACATGCCCCGCATGTGGCTGTAGATGGCGCAGAGGATGTGCTCTGGACAGGACCTTTACTGCAGCTGAGCCCCTGGCTGGCCAGTGCGCGCAGGTTGGTTGTGCACGACTTCAAGGCATTGCCTGTTCAGGAAGTGTGGCGGGGATTGGCCAAAGAGGGGAGGGTTCGCCCCGCAGTGTTTGATCTTGGCTTGGCAGCCTATCTTATCAATCCGGAAGAAAATGACTATGGCTGGCCACGTTTGGCTGTGCGCTGGGGCACCTCCCTGCGTGATAATGGCGAAGGGGGAGCCGGCCCGGCAGCCTTGGCTCTGCGCATGGCATCGGTACTGGAGCAGCGATTGGAGGCAGATTGCCTGCTCACACTCTATACGAACCTGGAATTACCGCTCACGCCAGTGCTGGCCGCCATGGAGACCAGTGGTGTGCCCATTTCTGCCACGGCATTTCGAGATTTTTTGGAGGACGTGGAGCAGGAATTGCATCGTTTAACCAATGCCGTGTACACACAGGCCGGAACATCCTTTAACATCCGTTCGGCGCAGCAGCTGGGAGAGGTGCTGTTCAACAGGCTAAAGTTGCCTGAACCGCGCAAGACCAAGGGCGGACAGGCTTCCACCAGCCAGGAGACACTGGAAAAATTGGCGGAACAACATCCGGTTGTAGAGAGTATTTTGCAGTATCGCAAACTGGAAAAAATGCGTTCCACCTATCTGGACCCCTTGCCGCGCCGTGTGGACGGGCACGGTCGGCTGCATACCACGTTTAACCAGAAAGGGACGGCTACGGGCCGCCTTTCATCCAGCAATCCCAACCTGCAAAATATTCCTGTGCGTGGCCCGTTAGGCAAGCGTATGCGAGCCTGTTTTATCGCCGAGCCTGGTCTGTCGCTGGTGTCGGCAGATTATTCACAGGTTGAGTTGCGGGTATTGGCCCATATGTCACAGGACAGTGCCCTGTTGGAATCGTTTCGTAAGGGGGAAGATATACATGCGCGAACAGCATCCCTTGTCTATGATCTTCCGCCCGAACGCGTCAGCACAGACCAGAGGCGCAATGCAAAAACCATCAATTTCGGATTGATATATGGAATGGGCGCACAGAAGCTGGCACGTGAATTGAAAATTTCTGTCAGCGAAGCCAAGGCGTTTATTGCCCGCTATTTTGAGCGCCTGAGCGGGCTCAGGGCTTTTTACGAGAATGTGGAGATTGAGGCCAAGCGCCAGGGCTATGTAACCACCCTGGGAGGGCGGCGACGCCTTGTGCCGGGTATCCATTCTGCCAATGGGCAAGCCTATGCATTGGCGCGACGGCAGGCCATCAACACTGTCATTCAGGGCTCTGCTGCAGATATCATTAAACTGGCCATGCTTGCTGTGGCCCATGATGCCGAGCTGCAGGCTCTGGACGCGCGTCTGCTGTTACAGGTGCACGATGAACTCCTTCTGGAGGCACCCATGGCGTCAGCCGTTGCCGTTGGGGAACGTGTTGCAGCCCTTATGAACAATGTGCGGCCGGGGGGACAGGAACTGTCGGTGCCCCTGGTCGTGGACTGGGGCACGGGGCCCAATTGGGGTGTGGCACACCAATAGGGCTATTGTAAACTGTTGCCTAGTCAATCAGCACTATTGATGCTGGTGAGTTTCGTCTGCACAGTGCGAACGCTTTTGCCCAAGGAGCTAACGGCATCGTCAAATTCTTTCTGCAGGCTGTCTATAAGCTCACGCACGGAAATGATTTTATTGACACGCGCAACATTGGCCCCGCAGAAAGCGAATCCACGTTCAAGGTTGCCCTTCATGGCATTGATGAGTGCCTGTGCAATACAGTAGGGGGTTTTTTCCTGCTGGCAGGTATGCACGCAATGAAAGATGTATTTAAAGGGCTTCTTTTTCCCCTCCCGTGAGGCATGTATGAAGTCATTATCCAGTGCGCGCCCTGGCATGCCCACAGGACTTTTAATGATGGTGATGTCTTCGGCTTTTGCGTTCAGGTAGCTTTGTTTGAACCGTTCGTCGGCATCGCATTCAAAGGTGGCTACAAAACGTGTGCCCATTTGTACGCCTGAAGCCCCAAGGTCGAGAAACTGCTTGATGTCAGCCCCAGTGTAAACACCACCAGCGGCGATGACGGGCACGGCTCGACCACACTTGTCCTCCATGGGTTTGACTGCTTCCACAACTTGGGGCACCAGCACTTCCAACGCATGGCCGGGGTCTTGTATTTCCTCTGGCTTGAAGCCAAGGTGCCCACCAGCTTTAGGCCCTTCTACCACAAAGGCATCCGGTGTGTAGCCAAAACGCGAAATCCATTTTTTGGCGATGATAGTGGCTGCCCTCGCAGATGAGACAATGGGGACAAGTTTTGTTTTGAATTCCTCTTTTTTTTCTTCGCAAAGCTGTTGCAGGTGTTGTGGCATATCCAAGGGCAATCCAGCGCCGGAAAAAATAATATCTGCCCTGTTTTCAATGGCAGTGCGCACCATTTGCGCAAAGGTGGTCAGAGCCACCATGATGTTGACGCCGATGATACCTCCGGTGAGTTTCCGTGCCTTTAGAATTTCAGTGCGCAGGGCTCGCAGGTTTGCTCCCAAAGGGTCTTTGGCCACATCGGGTTCCCTCATGCCAATCATAGCTCCGGCAATGACTCCAATGCCCCCCTGATTGGCTACAGCCGAGGCTAATCCGGCAAGGGAAATACCTACCCCCATACCACCTTGCACAACGGGGATTTTGGCTGTGAGGTCACCAATCTTCAATGGGGGGAATGACATAACGAGCCTCCGTTTTGTCTTCGCAACACGGGGTACAACATATTTTTACCAAGCATAGCCGCTCCTTTCGGAAATAGCCATAGTTTTTTCAGGGGGCAAAAAGTTCAGGCCTAGTTGCCTTATATGGCACAAAGCTCGGCATAGGGGCACCATGAGCAATGCTTGCCCTGGCGAGCTGCAAAAAAAGGCATATAACGCATATGCAGCAGTGTTATGTTCAGGGCAAGATTACAGTAATAGAGGGCACTCTCGCGTTCTTCCTCATTGAGACCATCAAATAAAGAGTATTCCTTGCCGGTGGAGCGCAGTTCAACCAGGGCTGCATCAGCTAGAGCGCCCATCCTGGCGGCTTGTGCCATGACTATGTAACAGGGAAGTTGTACGCTGGGCAGGCGGGAACACAGCGAAGCAAAGATTGTATCCAGCTCCTTCAGGGTATCGGTGTCGGGCGGTGCGGCCGCGCAGCTTTTACACAGATCAGCAATGTTTTGGAAAAAACGCACATCGGTCCACAGGCCGGCTTCATGCTTTTTGAGTGTGCCTGTCTTATAGTCGAGAATATGCAAAAAACCTTCGCGTACATCCAGCCGGTCAATAATGCCGGTAAAGGCATAGTCGCTGTCACCAAGGTGAACAACGGCGTGCAGCGGTTTTTCCAGCGCGACAATGCGCGTGTTTTCTGGCTGGTTTTGCAGAAAAGACCACAGGCGAACAGGCGCCGTCTCTTCCAGCATAAGGCAACTGTCCGGGGGCAGCAGATGCCGCAGGTCAGCTTTTTCCAGAGCCGCTGTAAACCGTGCTTGCAATGTTTCCCTGCTGATGTCGCCACGGTGAAGTTCTTTATTCAGGTACGGTTCAAAGAGTGTGCGCAGGGTTTCATGAATACATATGCCCACGGCGGCAGGGTCGTCTTTTTCATTTACTTCGTGAAGTGGTTCAAGATGGCAGAGATGCTGGCGTGCAAAGCGCAAAGGGCATAGCTGGTAAACATCCATTCGTGTGGCTGATAGCGGTGCACTGAGAAATTGGGACATGGCCCTGCCAAGAGGCTGGGCCCGTTCCAGCACTGTGGGTTCTGATGGAGAAGGGCGTATTGTACAGCTTACGGTATGCAGAGGGGCCTGCCCTTGTGTAAGTAATGTACCCCGACGGCGTTCCTCCTGCCAGATATACTGTTCCACAAATCGACTGCGACTCTTTTTCCCGTCAAACAGGGCAGAACGGGTAATACCCTCCTGCCAATAAAAGTATACTTCCTGAGCACCGGCGCACAGTCGATACAGGTTGTAGGCAATGGCCTGTTCCCTGCCGTGGGCATGCGGCAATCCTAGGGCAAGGCGCAGGCTGTCCGGCAGTAGAGGATCTTGTGCAGGATTTCCGGGCAGCTTGTCATCTGTAGCATCAAGCAGAAATACTCTGTCAAAGTGCAGCAAGCGTGTTTCGAGGAGTCCTAATATCTGCAGTCCAGTAAGGGGTTCTGCTTCAAAGGGCACGCGTTCCTTTTGCAAAAGCTGGCGCACAATGCTGTGCCGTGTAGGCGTGGGAAGAATCTTGTGGGCAAGGCAGTTTTGTCGCAAGGCAGGGGCGATATGGCGCGCCAGGCGGTACATGGCCTCGGCGTCCAAGGGAAAATGCTGCCATATATCGTCGCCATTATGCAGTAAGAAGTCGCAAAGCCCCAATATCCAGACAGCCATGTCGTTCAGTGTTGCTGCTGCAGAGGGCCGGCGTATTACATGATCGGCCATGGTATTGAGAAGCTCATAAAGCGTTGCTGGCAATGTGGGCTGCACGTCTGCCATGAGTGCATCCCAGTGCACAAAGCGTGATCCATGTCGGATGTTTTTTTCCAGATGGCGCAGTGCAACGCGCAGACGCTGGTTCTGGTCATGCTCCTTTGTGGCGCAGAGCAGGCGCAGGTACGGATGGTGTAGGCATTGCAAGAGATAACGCCAGTAAAAACGTCCGTCCTCTGAGCGGGTCTCACACAGGACAAGAACTGCCTCCAGCAGCCGGTTCAGTGGGGATCGGTTCAGGGGATAGCCCATGGAGATGTTCACATCTTTACGGGGAAGATGATGGAGTACAGGAAGCAGCAGGGTGTTGTCTGTCAGAACGATGGCTGTGGAGGCTGTGGCAGCAGGGGTGTCGGCAGCCAGTGTTGATCGCATCACTTGAAGCTGTGAATGGCAGTCGTAGCCGGCGAGAAAGGATATCTGCGGCTGATGTGCGGCCTGTTGTGGCATTGGTACTACGGCAAGCTCGGCTTTTGCCTGCCAACGGCGCAGCAGATCGATGAAAAAGTTACAGGACCAGTGCTGGCCTGTTCCATCAACCAGGGCGGGATCTGCATGCAGGCACATATGTGCGCCGGCCTGCCAAAGCCTGCGCAACAGCGCATCTTCACTGCCCGAAAGTAGAGCAAAACCCGCCATGACCACAGGGCGTTCCGGGCAGGGGAGGAAAAAGGGGGGAATAGGCCCATTGTGTTTGGCCACGGTGAAGGCATCCAGGCCAGGTGTTGACCAGCCTCGCTGTTGGAGTTCACAGAGGTATGCCTTGCCGATACGTCCTAATGCTCCCAGAAGATCGGCTGCCGCAGGGGATACTTCCTCTTCAACATGGGCCAGGTCCACAGCGGTGAGGCAGTGCGTCAGCATTTCTTCAAGAATATTGGCAAGGCGAAGCCCCCAGGGTAAAAATCGGGCCAAATCCATATGTGCAAATCGGGTGGAGAGGCGCTTGTCTTCATGGGACAGCATAGTCAGACAGTCATAGAGCACAGCAACTCTATCCAGTTCACTGGCCTGGTGCAGGGGGGATATGCTTATATGTGAACGCCACAGGGCAATGGCATCTGCAAGAGGTAAAAAATGGGGCAGAGGTCCTGAATACCCGGCAGCTGTATACAGATGCGTGAGATAGCGCCAAGGCCGATTGTGCGGTGCGATGAGCAGCACGGATCCGGGCTGGCCGTTGCTTATGCGCTCGAGAAAAATTTTCAGGTCGGGCAGGAATGGGCGTTGCCAGGGAAAAATCTGGATAGAGGATCGCTTCATGGGGTGTTCATTCCCGCGGTTGTTGCAGAAGGGAGCATTTCCAACAGCTTTGTGCACTGCCCGACGGCCATGGAAACACGCTGCGCATCAACCAGCACAAAACATTGTAGATCAAGATAAACCAGGATGCCTCTTGGCCTTCCTGCTGTGCCATTTGCAGCGAGGCAATGCAGATATGTGCGCAGTTGTGCTATATGCGCCTGTTCCCTCTGGCCGCTTTTATATTCCAATACCAGCGGTCCCCAGGGTTCGTTGACCAATAAATCCACACGGAGGAGCCGGCCTGAACTCTCCATAAGTTCGTGTTCTGGCCAGCCATCACGCAGCCAGTGCGGTGTTTCAGGTTGAGAGGCAAACCAGTGCAGCGCAGTGAAAAGCGAATCTCGCAGATCGGCTGTTTCTGGTACGGGAATGGAAAAATGGTCCAGACCGAAATTGAGGGCAGCAAGTGCGTCAGTTTCAGGCTTGCCGGTGCAATGCAGATGCTCAAGGCAAAGATGCAGCAGACTGCCACGATCTTCGGGACGAAAGGCAAAGCCCGAAAGAGGATTGCGGAATATTTTCAGCTGGGGCAGCCATTGCATGGGGCGCCAGTTTTGCGGATATACGCTCTGTATGTAATGTATATCGTGAGAAACAGGGATTTCATCTGTGGAGGTACACCCTGTGTCCTCACCCCGATTCCCTAGGGTGTAGGGTGGCGTCAGGCCGGCTTCGGTCATGAGCAGATCCAGAGCATCAACCGTGGTCCCCCGTTTCCCTGAGGTTACGGTGCGAAAAATATACAGTGCATCACGTGCACGGGTGAAGGCCACATAGAGCATGTGCATGTTTTCGCGGCATTGACGCGCAAGTTCATTATAATACGGCAAGCCGAGGTGCTTTCTATTTGCAGTGGCGAACTGCAGGCCATCACGCTCCACAAGTATGGGGCTGCCATCCACTCTGGCACGGAAGTCTGTCCATGGCAGGATGACTACTGATGATTCCAGCCCCTTAGATTTGTGGATTGTCATGATACGTACAGCATTCATGGTCTCGGGCATGGGCACTTTTTCTTCGCCGCCTTTAGCACGCCAATGCTCCAAAAAGGTTGGCAGTGTAGCCAAACCCTTTTCTTCAGAACTGAACAGCACTTCCATGAAGCGTCGCAAAAAACTGTCTGCCTCTGGAAAACGCAGAGCAACATCTAAGCGGTTATACCATTCAAGCGTAATATCATAGGGTGTCATCAAGCCAGAGCTGTTGAAAAAAGGTGCCAGTAACTGTTGCCATACTCTGGGCCAATGCTCTTGAAACCGCAAAGAAAGTGGCCTTTTCCCTGGAGCGGCAGCCCATGCCTCCAGGTTTTCGTCCATGAGTTCCTGCGCTTCTGGATGCCCACGAAAAAGATCACCCAGAATGACAGTCAAAAAGGCAATGTCGTCATCAGGAGTATCCAGAAATGAAAGCAGGGCCACAGTCTGTATTATCAGGGGGTGTGTTGCCAGTAACAGGCTGTTTTCCGTGATAACAGGTATTCCCTCGTGACTCAGTCTGTCTGCCGTGATTGATGCCTTCTTGTTGCTGCGTACAAGAATCAGTACGTCGGACCAGTTGTGATTGGAGGCAATGTCTTCGTGAAGCAATGCAGACAGGCGATCCAGTACATTTTCGGTGAGAGAGTCCGTGTCAGGGGCATGTACTGTCTCAACCTGTACCAGGCCTCCTTCTCTGGCGTTTGGAGGGCAGAGCTGTTCCGTGTCTGTGAAAGCGTGAGCCAGTTTTGCCGCAGAGGCAGCACATAGTTCTGAAGGGGCATCGGAAGGCAGCAGGGCAGCCATGATTTTTTGTGCGGCGTCAGCTCGCCCCAACGGGGTAAAAATACTGTTATTGTGACGTACAATCTCACGGCGGCTGCGCCAGTTATAGGGCAGGTTGTCGCGTTGTCCATCAGGGGCGAGAGCCGTCAGCCCCGGCTCGTCAAATATGGTATCAAAAAGTTCTGGTTCTCCGCCGCGCCAGCCATAGATGGATTGTTTGATGTCTCCTACCCATGTCAAAGAACCACCTCGCGAGAGGGCTTCTTCCACCAGAGGGCGCATGGCTTCCCATTGTTCGCGGCTGGTATCCTGAAATTCATCCACTAAAAAATGGGTCAGACGTGTACCCAGACGACAGAGCGCATCCGGAACGCCACGTTTCCCTTCCAGCACCTGCTGTGCCATGTGCGGGATAAGCAGACCTGGAAGATACCCTTCCTCCCGTTGATTGTGCAGAAATGCCTTTGCAAGCGTGTGTGCCAGGGCGAGTATCGGATAAAGGCTTAAGGCCTGGCGCAGTACAGGCGCGTCTTGTGAAAAACGCCGTCCTGCCCGAATGAAAGCTTCAAATGCCTGTTGTACGCCGTTGTCCACAGGAGGTTTCTTGAGAAAAAAGGCAGAAGCTTGGGATTTTGTTAGGAGCGTAGAGCTTTTGTCTTTTCCTGCAGCTAAGGCAGTGAGCAGGGATTGCGCATTGTTGTTGAAAGAGAGACCGTGTTCATGGGCAACCAGCTGGAAATTTTTTGCGCAGGAGCAGGCCTCTTGTTGCAAAGTGCGTAAACGTGACCGTAAGACTTCTTCAGAGGTTATATTGGCAAAGCGGTCGAGCAGGGCATCGTCGAGCAAAGGACGTAGCTGTGTGAGCAGTTTCTCACCGGCAAGAAAACCCGTGTTGTTTTCGCGTGTGGCTAGGGCTCTGCAGACTGAGCGTAGCATATCCTGTACGGCGGCATCCCCCTGCCAGGCTTGCTCAAGAAGAATATCGAGATAGGGGGCCAGCGCTTCCTCGCTTGTGAACACGGGCTGGAAATCAGGATGCAGATCCAGTTCTAGCGCTGCAGTGCGTACAATGAGGTGCAGAAGGCTGTCTATGGTGCGAATGTTCAGAGAGCCCATGTCACGCATGATAACATCTATCCAGCGTGCAGCCACAGTAGCTGATATGGGAAAATCGGAACAGGTTTCGCCAAGAGCGATACGTTTGAGATGATGGATGACGCGCTGGCGCATTTCTGCGGCTGCAGCATTGGTGAAAGTTACGGCAAGAATCTCTCCCCAGCTTTCATGGTCAGGTGGCAGAAGGGCACAGACAATGCCCCCCCGTCCCGGGGAGGCATTGCAATGCACCAGTCGCTGGAGGAAGCAGCGCGTCAGTTCAAAGGTCTTGCCGGCGCCGGCGGATGCCCTGACCTGGCGAAAGTGACTCATGCTTGTTCTGGAGGCAGCATGCCCTTGAGCATGCCCTGACCCGTGGATTCCAGAACAGCCCGCCATAAGTCGGAGTAGATGTTGAGTCTGCGGCGTCTGCGTGTGACGAGTTCCAGTGGCAGGTGAACATAGCGATCCTGGATTTTGGCGACCACCATGTCAGTGCGGCCGGCCATGGCTGCATGTACGGCGTATTGTCCTAAAAAGCCACAGTATACTTTATCATTGGCGCTGGCCGGTATGGAACGTATGATATAACTGGGGTCAATGTACTTCAGGGAATATGCCATGCCGCGTTTTTTTAGGTAGTCTGCAATGGCCTTGCGCAGCAGGTCGGAAACATCTCCCAGTACGGGATTGCCCGAGGCATCCTCGCCGGCATTGCGCTGCATGAGATGCTGCCCGGCTCCTTCGGCTGCTACAATAACAGCGTGACCACGCGTCCTTAGGCGATCCTCAAGAGCGGGGAGAAGTCCTCCTTCGCCCTCCAAGGTGAATGCTGCTTCGGGAATGAGAACAAAATTCACATCCTTAAGGGCCAGGGTGGCCCGTGCGGCTATGAAGCCTGATTCCCGACCCATGAGTTTAACAAGGCCAATGCCGTTGGGCGTGCCGCAGGCTTCGGTATGTGCGCATTCGATGGCCTCTGTAGCCTTGAATACGGCAGTTTCAAAACCAAAAGATTGTGGAATGAAGTTGATATCATTGTCAATTGTTTTTGGAATGCCGATAACAGCAATCTTGAGATTGCGAGTACGCACTTCAGCATGGATGGCACGTGCCGCCTTCATGGTGCCATCACCGCCGATGATGAAAAGGGCATTTACATTGCTGCGCTCCAGGGTATCTACTATTTCCTCCGGTGCCTGCGGGCCTCGTGAGGAACCGAGCATTGTACCTCCGAAACGGTGGATATCGGCCACGAGAGCGGGGGTCAGTTCGTAGGGTCTGTGTCCGTACTTGGGAATGAAACCTTCCAAACCGTATGGAATGCCAAGTACTGAAGGAACATGGTAGGCGTGATACGCCTCCATGACTATGGCACGGATGACATCATTGAGGCCAGGGCACAGGCCGCCGCAGGTGACAATAGCGCATTTTGCCCTGCTGGGATCAAAATAGAGCTTTTTGCGGGGGCCGGCGGCTTCAAGCGCAAGACTGAATGGTTCAGTGGCTTCCTCTGTGAGATCTTCATCCACCATTACCTGTATGGTTTTGTCATCTTCCCATGTCCTGTAGGGTAGGGTTGACTCGAGCTTGCACGGCCCCAGAGTGTTGATCTGCGTTTGCAGGGTGCTCTGCTCTTCCATGGGCATTCTCCTATGCATTTTGTTCTGCAGCAGTGGTTTGCATGGCCTCGATTGCCAAGGTTAAAAAGTCGTCGAGCTCCAGTCCGGCTTGGGTACACTGGTTGATATTTTCCCTGCTTACGTTTGCGGCAAATGCCTTGTCCTTCATTTTCTTCTTAATACTCTTGGCAGTCATACCCTCAAACCCTGTGGGGCGCATACGTGCAGCAGCTGCAATAAGACCGGTGACAGTTTCGCCGCAGCGCAGAGCGAAATCAAAGCGAGTTACAGGCGTTGTACCGTTGTGTTCGGCATTGTGTGCGCGTATGGCACTAATCGCCTCTTCCGGCAACTGGCCGGTCAGCATAGTGGCTGCCTCCAGGCCATGAAGCTGCGGATTTTGCGCTGTAGACGGGTAATCGAGGTCGTGCAGAAGACCGGTAAGCCCCCAGATTTCTTCATTTTCACCAAAATGACGGGCGAGCGCACGCATAACGGCTTCAGATGCGAGTGCGTGCTGCATGAGAGATGCGGAAGTGCCATTTTCGGCTAACAGGGACAAAGCTGCTGTTCGTTGTATCATGACATGTACTCCTGTGCATAAATCCAATGGTAAAACAGGGCTCATGGCAAAGCAAGTTCCGCTGTTCAATACTTGCAAAATACGGACGTGAACAGTCCCATCACCTTTTATAAGGTGGTGATTGTGATCTATGGCTGGTTCATCGCTGATTTACAACGACTGGAATGGAGAGATGTATTATGTATTCCCGGTGCTGCCATAGCCGCCATCCCCACGCTCGCTTTCAGGGAGCTGAGCAACTTCTACGAATGACGCTGTGAACACGGGGGCGAGTATTCCCTGAGCGATGCGTTCGCCCTTGTTTACGGTAAAGGGGGTATCGTTGAGATTGCGGACGACGATACCTACTTCTCCCCGATATCCCGAATCAATAGTGCCTGGGGCATTGGGAATGATCAGAGGAGTTTTTAGCCCTGTGCTGGAGCGAAGGCGCACCTGCATCTCAAATCCTTCAGGGATCGCAAATGCCAAGCCTGTAGGCAGAATCTCCGTAGAATGGGGTTGTATGGTCGTTGTACGGGTAACGTAAAGGTCAAAACCGGCATCACCGTGTTTTTTATAGGTGGGAGTAACCGCAGCGGGATCGAGTTTTTTGATCCTGACAAGCTGTCTGCATCCAATCCCTCTGTCAGGCGAGCTTCGTGTGCATGTGCTTGCCTCGGTATCGTCCTTGCTGGGCGGTATCACTTGTGTGGTCATCTGCCCGTTCCTCGGTTGCAATAAGCCATTTCTTTTTTCTGGTGAATGATGGAAGATTGCCTTTTTACTGTTTAGGCGCGTCAAAAATTGGCCGGTGTTTCATATGCGGCCTCAGCAAATTCACGTAAAGCTGCCAAGCTTTCCTCTGCCTCTTGAGGGGGGAGCGTGTGCAGAGCAAAACCGGCATGCACGATGACATAGTCGCCGACTTTGGGCGGTTCTGGCAAGAGCATAATCGAAGCCGTGAGAAAGGTATTACTATTGCCCACACGAACTCGGGCCATGCCCGCTTCCTGTAATTCTTCAATTCTGGCTGGTATGGCGAGACACATCGCGTCGAAGCCCTCCTGAATGGTATTCCGTCGTATGTATCTAACCTATAGGACGGTTGAGAAATTGGCAAGATGCTGTCCTCTCTGTACAGGTAACTGCCTTGCAGTGGAGTCCTTCATCCCTGCTTGCTCATATGACAGCTGATATTGAAAACGCAGGGGCGAAACCTCCAGGCTTCGCCCCTGCGTGTGCTTGACGGTACGATTATTGATTAATGCTGTTTGTTGTTTTTCTTTTCAGGGTAGAGCACAAAATTCCAGTACAGCACATAGACGGGCAATACGATAAACATCATTACATATGCCCAGCTCTTGGTATAGAGAAAGTACTGGTAAAAGGTATCGAATTCCATGGCAATCTCCTGTGGCGTAATGGCCTAGTGCCCGTCTCGGAAGTTGGGATGTTCATATAATATCGGCATGTTGTAGACCACGAAGCGGTAGACAGTGATAATCATGGTTACTACAAACATTGAGATACAAATTTCCCATATACTTGGGAAATAGCGTTCCGCAGACGGCAAGGTATAGTTGAAAGCGATCATGGAAACTGTAAAACGGTTCAGAACTATACCGGCAACAGCATTGACAGCGCCGAGGCGGCAGAATGTCAGGCTGCGATCCCGTGCACCCTTGGCATAGAGCAGGGCAGGCAGGAGAATAAAGCCAAACATTTCAACAAGCCACCAAGCCCCGTAGCCCGTGAATACATAGGGCAGGTTTGCCTGGACAAGCATGTCAATGAGCTTGAGCATAAAATAGGCAAAAAGAATGAACGAGGCTGCACGGGCAAACGCGAAAGAAACTTCATTCGCCTCACGCAGATGCGTTTTGTCCATGTAGTGATGCACACCCTTGTGCGCCAACATGCCTTCAAAAATAACCATGGAGGCGCCTGCGACCATAGAACTCACAAAGAAAAACATGGGGATAAAGGGTGAATACCACAGGGGGTGCAGCTTGCCGGGAGCGATGAGATACAGAGAACCCAGTGAAGACTGGTGTAACGTTGATAATGTTACACCGAAGATGGTTAGAGGAATGGTGCACATCACGAGCACCTTGCGCCATTTGATGAGCCAGGGGAAACGGCAGGAGAGCCATTCCAGCGGGGCAATGGAAAACTCAATGAAGAGCACTGTGAGATAGGTGGCTACGCACAAACCTACTTCAAAGAGCACCGAAGTCGTGCCTGGGAAGAAGAACATGAAGGGCAGGCGCAACGGGTGGCCTAGGTCGTAGAGCAGGGCGACGACCACAAATGCATAGCCCAGAAATGCCGTAAGGACAGCTGGACGGCATGCCGAGTGAAAGTGTTTTTGCCCCATGATGTAGCAGGCCACAGTGGTGAAGTAACCACCAGCTGCCAGACACACACCACAAAGCAGATCAAAACCGATCCACAGGCCCCAGGGCTGGTTGTCATCAAGATTGGTGACGGCCCCGATGCCCACCGTAAAGCGGATAATCGTGATGACCAGTCCCACAGCCAGAATAATGCCGGAAATAATGTTGCCAGGTGTGGGAGTAAAGAATTCGCTGATATTGAACAGCTTGTCCCTAGTGGGAATTACGATGCTGTGCTCTGCCATTTACTTATCCTCCCCGTGCTCCGCAACGTTGGCCGCTTCTCTGGCTTGGAGTGCTTCCGTCATGGCGCGGCGGGCCGTGTCGGCGGCGCCGGGGCCCTGCGTTTCTTCAATTTTGCGCACGGCCGCATCAACTGCGGCAGCGAGATCGTTCTTTGTCGCCTCTATATGCGCTTCCTTCTCGGCCTTGTAGCGCGCTTCTCTGCGTTTTGAAATGGCGTAGGCACCGCCAAAGAGTACGGGCCAGAATGCTACAATCATGGGCACAGCACCCAAGGCTCCATACGTCAGTTCACCCATGGGCTGTGAACCCAAATGCCTGTCGAGGCCAAGTTGGGTAAACTCGTCTTCATGTGGCTGCGTTTCTTTTGGCGCGTCTTTTGTGTCAGCAGGCTGCGGCGCTGGGGCTGCAGGGGCCAGAACCATCCAGGCGGTGCCGCCAGCATCGTGTTCCCCGTATATATAATTGACGTATTTCCCAGGATTTTCTGCAATACGGGCACGCGCAAGATTCAGCAGATCGCTGCGCCGGCCAAATGTCAGAGCATCCATGGGGCAGGCTTCCACACAGCCGGGAAGCTTGCCTTCCTTGAGACGGGGTTCACAGAAGGTGCATTTTTGTACCAGGGGATCAAAGGCTTCGTCATACTGGAAACCGGGCACATAGAAGGGACAGGCCACCATGCAATACCGGCATCCAACGCACTGTGAGCCATCATACGTCACACTGCCGTCGGGCTGCTTCTGAAAACATTTGGCAAAACATGCAGAGGCACATGCCGGGTCATTGCAATGGAAGCATTGCAACTTGCGGAAAACATCTTTGCCATTTACCTGATATTTGTTGACTACCGTCCAGGCATAAGCAGAAGTACGGCGTTTGGTATGTGTCACCGTTGTATCGGCGAAGGGCTTTTCAGGTTTGGGCAGCTTGTTGACAATATTACAGGCTTCTTCGCAACGACGGCAGCCAATACAACGCGTGGTGTCGTGCAGTACACCGTAGCTATTGGGATAATAGGGGAAGGTATGTACGCCGGCTTTGGCCACCTTGGCAGTGCCCAGTGCCGAAATCACGCCCGCGCTTCCCATAAAGGTCAGGAATTTTCTGCGATTCATATGCGTTTCTCCGTGCAGTTCGGCGCCCTATGGGCGAGCCTTATGGCAGGTGGTGCAGTCGGTATTCTTGGGACGTCCCACTTGCATACCCTTGTGGCAGCCCATGCACTGCAAATGATAGGCTGCTTTAAGATTGGGCCTGTCAGGATGCTTACTGTCTATGTCCTTCGTGTGGCAGCTGCCGCACTTGGGCGGGGTGGTCGACAGCGGGCTGTGGTGGTGGCATGTGGCACACAGAATTTCAGGCCGGTTATGGAAGGCTCCGGCTAGCTTGTCGCCGCGAATGCCTTCCATCAAGGAAGAAACGTGGCGACGATGCGTGAAGTTGCTAGGCTGATATTTTTTAGCAAGAGCGTCGATGGAAACCTTATAGGGACCATCCATAGGCGTAAGCATGCGACTGTACTTCTGTGCCTGTACAGTCTCGGCTGCCAATATCTCATTCTGTTCACGCGGGAGGGTGCCGTCGATGCCTGCCTTGCGCTGCTGTTCCGTCATGGAAGAGGTTACATTGTGGCAGGTGGCACACCAAGCCGGATCACGCTTGGAGGTAACAATGCTGTGACATCCTGCGCATTCACGGCGTGCCTTCGTTTGTTGCTCATGGCAACTCACACAGCTGGTAGGGGTTTGCCCTATACGCTCTTGAATGCTGGTGGCGTGCATGGCGCGTTCCAACGTTATAAATTTGCCTTCGGCCTTCCCCTCGACGGTATGACAGGTGCTACATGCCACGGGATCACCTGTGTGGTGGCATGTTTCGCATTTGTCTACAGCCTTTTCATGGTTGAGATGGTTGAAGACCGTAGGGGCCATGGCCGAGCCCTTGGGATTGGGTTTGGCGCTTACCGGAAACATGACAATGGCCGATGGCGCGCCGCTGTCTGTAGCCTCCAGGGTTGCGGCAATGGCCGAACCTGTTCCGGGCGACGTCAGACATACCGCGCTAGCCAGGGCCATAGCCGCCAGCAGAAGCAGTACAGTGCCGTTCCTCATGTGTTTGTCCTTTTGCAATCAGACATTACCCCAATGCCGACCGTCTTTCTGGCGGCAGGCTTCCTCCGGCCCAGATCACACCTGAACCGAATACATAGATACTGAAAAATATCCCAGGAAGTCCATCTCGTCAAGGTAGTCTTCTGCTTGGCTATGATATGTATGCTGTTTATTCCATTTTTTCGGCATGTCTTGCAAAGGGGCAGCAGCTATTGCTTATGCATGGCGTTCCAGAAATCCCGAGCTGTTGTAACTGCCCCCTTGATGTCCTCAGGCGAAAGGCGAATGGCTTCGGGCCTAGCGTGAAACCATGTGATCTGGCGTTTGGCATAGGCTCGGGTATTGTGCAGCCATTGGCGACGGCAGTTGTCTAAGCTGAGATGCCCTGTAAGGTAGGCCAGCGCCTCGGCACAGCCAATGCCTGACCAGCCTGGAGCATTGGGATCATCGCAGTGTTTTAGAGCATTCCTGGCTTCATCCATGGCTCCGGAGGCGAGCATATGTTCCAGGCGATGTGCCAGGCGTGGTTCCAGCCACTGCAGTGTAGCGTCCAGCATGAGCAGTGGACCGGTACACATGGGCTTGGCAGCGGCATTGTGATGCCACCAGCTCAAGGGACGGCCTGTGGCTGAAAAAACCTCCAGTGCTCGGACGATGCGTTGACGGTCGTTGGGGTGGATACGGGCTGCATATGCGGGGTCGACGTGGGCAAGCTCTGCATGCAGTTGTGGTGCGCCTTCCTCCTCCAAGCGCGCAGTAAGTTTGGCAGTCACCGTGGGGGCGATGGATGGAATGGCCGCCATGCCATGCAGCAGCGCGTGGAAGTAGAGCCCCGTGCCTCCTACCAGCACAGGCGTTTTCCCCCTGGCAAGGATGTTGCGCACGGTATCGCATGCTGCATCTGCCCAGCGTCCCGCGCTGATTTTTTGTCTGCAGGGCAAAAAACCGTACAAATGGTGCGGGCAGTGTGCCTGCTCCTGGCTCGTGGGCTGGGCGGTGATACAGGGAAAGTCAGCATACACCTGGCGGGAGTCAGCATTCACCACTTCGCCGTGCAATGCGTCTGCTATCGCAAGGGCGGTGGCTGTTTTGCCTGATCCTGTGGGACCGGCAAGACAGATAACAGGCAGCGGCGGGCTGCAGGAGCTACTGGTCACGTGAGGCGAAATCCGTTGAACGGTGGGGCCAGACAGGGCGTGCCCTGACGCACCTCACCATTGAGGTATTTTTCTTCCAGGGCTATGCGGACATTTTCTGGTACGAGGCCCTTGATGTCTGCCCCTTGACTGGCTGCAGATTTGATCATGGTGGAGCTGATGAAAAGCCATTGGTAGTCTGTCATGAGAAAGACGGTTTGGATGTGCCGTTCGAGCCGTCTGTTCATAAGCGCCAGCTGAAATTCATACTCAAAATCAGAAACGGCCCGCAGCCCTCGTAGTAGTGCGCAGGCTCCGCGTTGCGCTGCGTATTCCACAGTTAGACCCGAGAAAGGTTCCACCACGGCTTTCGGTTCTGCCTTCAGAGCCTCACGGGCCATGAGTACTCGTTCATTTTGCGTGAAAAGAGGATGCTTGGGGGTATTATCTGCCACTGCCACAATAATCTGGTCAAAGACTTGGCAACCGCGTCTGATGAGGCTTACATGTCCGTTAGTCAGTGGATCAAACGTGCCGGGATAGATGGCGATTTTCATGGCTGTTTCCAGATGAGCACGCGCGTCTGGCCAAAGAGGCGATCGACCTCAAGCTCCCATTGGGAACAAACTGTTAGGCGTGCACTTTTTTCGATTTCTGCGGTCACAAAGGCACCCGGAGCAAGCCACTGGTGCTGGGCAAGCATCTCCAGTGCCGGTTGTGCGAGACTTTTGCCATAGGGCGGATCCATGAAGACAAGCGTATAGGGCTCAGCCGGGGGATTTCTGAGTAAGCGCAGCGCATCCCCTTCCCATAGACGGGCTATGCCCTGCAGTTCCAGATTTTCAATGTTGTCTCGAAGACAACGTAGAGCCAATGGGGCATTTTCTACCAACAGAGCGTCTTGTGCGCCACGGCTAATGGCTTCGAAAGTAAGACTGCCAGTGCCGGCAAAGAGATCCAGAACGTGTATATTGGGCCAGTCTATTCCCCGAGCATCAAGCATGGAGAAGAGGGCTTCGCGTGTTTTGCCCATGGCCGGACGATAGCCCTCGCCCTCGGCCGTTTTCAGGGTGCGACCGCCCAGATATCCAGCAATGATACGCATAGCCTTTATGTCCGTGAAAGCAGGCGGGTCAGGGCGTAGTCAAGCTTCTCCAGTGCGTCCTGCAGGTCTGTTTGCTCTACCCATGGGCGTTGTTGGACATCGGAAATCTTGCCCTTGAACATATCCCACTTTCGTTCCACTTCGCTTGTGAGAAAATCCCAGTTGACACGGGGGTGTGCTTCTGCCTCGTGGCGTACTGTGGCGGGTTCCCGCCCCTGGCCTTCCAATACCAGTTCTTCCAGATAACCTGCAATATGAGGGTTTGTGCCGAAGCGCTGCTGTATGAGGTTCGCAAGCGTTGCCTGCGCACCAGCTTCGCCGTGGGTCAGCACCACCTGCACATGCTTGTCAAGAAGGGGTTTGATCCAGTCGAGAAGCTGGCTTTGGCCCGCATGGCCGGAAAAACCATTGATGGTGAAGATGCGTGCGGCAACTTCCATGTCTTCACCAAACAGGGTGATTTTTTTTGCTTTTTCTACAAGCTTGCGCCCCGGTGTCCCAACACCCTGATAGCCCACGAAAACAATGCTGGCCCCGGGTTTCCATATATTGTGCCGCAGATGGTGCCGTACGCGACCGGCATTGCACATGCCGCTAGCCGAGATGATGATGGCAGGCCCCTTGTAGTCATTGATGGATTGTGATTCCTCGGTGGAAAGGGTATAGCGCAGATTAGGCAGCTCAAAGGGGTTATCGCCCTGCGTAAGAGACTGGAGCGCCTGTCTGTCGAAAAGTTCCTGATTGCGTTCGAAAACTTCTGTTGCCCTGATGGCCAGAGGGCTGTCTACAAAGACGGGCATGTCATTGGGCAGATTCCCCTGTCGTGCCAAAAGATGCAGACAGTAAAGCACCTCCTGCGTACGCTCTACTGCGAAGGCCGGGATAATGACCTTCTCTCCCCTGGCATGACTGTAGGCTATGGCTTCAGATAGTTCCTCCACACTGCGGTTTTCATCCTTGTGATCGCGGTCGCCATATGTGGATTCCATAAAGATAAAGTCCGCATGTGGGGGCGTTTCTGGGTTGCGTACGATAAGCGATTGGGGTCGACCTATATCGCCGGAGAAAATAATGGCAGTAGTTTTACCTTCTTCCTCTGCTTCCACTCTGATGGTTCCAGAGCCGAGAATGTGACCGGCATCATAATAGGTAATATGGATGCCCGGCGCCGGCTCAAATGCTGTATGGTAGTCCACAGTGTGGAACAGGCCGGCAGCCTTGCGCGCATCTTCCACAACATAGAGTGGGGCAGGCGGATTCTTGAGCCCGCGCCGCAGGAATTTCTTGGCTTCCCAAGCGGCTTCCATCTCTTGAATGTGGGCACTGTCCTGCAGCATGAGTTCCAGCAGATCCCCCGTTGCCTTGGTGCAGTAAATGGGGCCGGAAAAACCCTCCTTGGCCATCCTGGGTAACAGGCCGGAGTGATCCATATGCGCGTGGGTAATCAGAATGAAATCAATGTCCCTGGGGCGATAGAGCTCACTACGGTTACGTTCCTCAATGGCTTTATTGCCTTGGTGCATGCCGCAGTCCACACAAAAGCGCTGACCGCATGCCTCAATCATATAACAAGAACCTGTCACAGTCTGTGCTGCGCCCAGAAACTGTACCTTCATTCCTTCCTCCGGTGGAGATGGCAGTTCAGTGAAAGCGCACAAGGATGCTGCAATGTCATCTCTGTATTTTTTGCGTTCTGTCCATTTAGCCGCAAGCCAAACACGGCGTCAAGTCAGAGACTACTGCGACGCAGAATGAACAGGGTGGGCCTTGGTCAGTGCTGTGATGCACTGTTCTGTAAGGGTACGGACCATCGTTTCCACATGCTGTATTTCTTCGGGGGTGATGGCATCATAGTGTATGCCAGCGCATACGCAAACAGAGCATCCCAGCCTGGCAGACACGTTGCGGGCGGCTTCAAGAACGAGAGCCCCCTCCCTGTGGCCAGGCAGCGTCAGGAGATTATTTCCACTGTGGCTGTGGGGAGAGAGCAGTGCTACGGCACCCAAGTGCGCCGCGCCGCCACTGAACAGGAGCAGTACATCGCACCCCTGGCGAACGATGCGCAAACGTATGCACAGGCGGCCATGATGGGCTGTAAAAACCATGTCTATTTCCTTTTGTGCATTTTGGGAATATACTGAAAAAATAAACGGTTAATGGTGGCGTAAGGATTGTGCACGCTACGCCATTATACATTGGTAGGACTGTAGTTTCCAGATGCAGATAACTTCCATGTTGCAAGATGTTGCTATTTTCATAGACCACCTGAACACGGGGACAATGGCTCTGCTGGCTTCCATAATGTTTTCCTGTATGAGCCTGATCCTTGTGTACACATACTTTTTCCGGAAGACCTATCCTGGGTTTGGCCTGATGACCACTGCACAATGTTTGTGGCCTGTCGGCCTATTTTTTCATTATTTTTTGTTCATGGGGCCGGAGATTTCCCTCTTTGTCGGGGACTGTTTGATGATATTGCACGGTGTTTTTATGTATGCCGGGCTGACAGCGTTTGGAGGTGTGCGCTGCAGGAGAGCCAATACTACCAATGCTGTGTTGTTTATTCTTTATATGCTTTCCCTGTATTATTTTATATTCATACATTTTGATGAAAGAATACGCACGTCAATATATTCATTTTCTCTTGCTGTTATTGCTGGCCTTATAGCCAGTATCCCATATGTCCATAAAAAGTATAAACGGTATGAACCGCAATTTTCTTTGGTTATTCTGTATTTTTTTGTGATGCTTGCTTTTGGCGCCAGAGGTATTCATTCCGTAATGGTCGATGATCTTATCCTTCAGAATAATGAATTTATTGATAAGTGTCTCTTGATTTCCATTATGGTGGTTGGCCCCATCATGCTTTTTGCCAGTGTCGCCATGACATCATGCCGCATGGAAGGTGAATTGAATCTTGCATATAGCGAATTGCAGTATCTTTCACAGACTGACCCCCTGACGCAGGTTGCCAACAGACGCAGGTTTGATGACGCTTATGGTATTGAATGGCGACGCGCTGCCCGCAGTGGCAGTTTGCTGGCCGTGGCGATTTTGGATGTGGATGACTTCAAGCGTTATAATGATAGCAATGGCCATCAGGCAGGGGATACTTGCCTGCGTCGCGTGGGAGAGGTGCTGAATCGTTGTGTATCCCGGGCAGGAGAATTGGTGGCGCGGTATGGCGGTGAGGAATTTGCCATCATTCTGCCCAACCTGGACCGTAGGGCCGCACACAATGTTGCCGAAAGTGTCAGAAAGTCTGTCGAGGCGTTGCATATTCCCCGTGCCTCTTTTGATCCCGATCATTTTGTGACCGTGAGCATTGGTGTCACCGCTCGGCAGGTGTGTCATGACGAATGCAAGGATGCCCTTTTAGGTGAGGCAGACAAGGCTCTGTATCAAGCTAAGGCATCTGGCAAGAATACCGTACTTGTTTATTCTTGTGCTGATAACGTGTAGCATATGCCATGTCGGGCAATTCGGAGGTGAACATGCGTAATGAAATCTTTGCTGTATCCTTATTGTTTTGTCTATCATCGTTGTGACTAACGTACAAAATGCAACGCTGTTGACTTGATGCTAAAGTGAAAATTATTGCAAAAGCTGGGTAAGTTATCAAGCTGATCGCTAACGTGGTAACAAACTGGCCTTATCCTGCCCCTTTGCCCCTGTTCATATATGAGCCTGCTTTTGGGGGATTAGTTCAGAGAGTTTACGCATGAAAATAGTCTGTGTTGGGGGAAGCGATGAAAAAAATACTATCACCCGCACAAGTATGGGCTCTTGCCTTGGGGTCAATTGTAGGCTGGGGGTGTTTTGTTCTGCCGGGTGACAGTTTTCTTCCTAACAGCGGGCCGCTTGCCGCTCTTATTGGTTTTGGCGTAGGTGCATTTCTGTTGAGCTTTGTGGCGCTAGCTTACTCCTATATGATTGATTATGTTCCTGTCGCTGGCGGAGAATACGCATACGCTTACATTGGTTATGGCCCGACATGCGCGTTCATATGCGGTTGGGCGCTCGTGCTCGGCTATGTATCCATTATTGCCATCAACATTTCAGCCTTGGCATTGATCTTTCGATTCTTGTTTCCTGGAGTTTTGGAATTTGGGCTATTGTATACCATAGCCGGTTGGCAGGTCTATACAGGCGAAGTCTTGCTCATGATAGCCGTTGTGTTGGTTTTCGGCTATCTGAACTACTTGGATATCAGTTTTGCCGGTACGCTTCAGGTTATTCTCGCCTTCCTGCTTAGTGGTGGTATCCTACTGCTCTTTTTTGGCACCGTGTCGCTTGATTCATTTTCACTGTCAAACCTGCAGCCAGTTTTTGCTGAGTCACGACCTGCATTTTCTTCTATACTGGCTATTGTCGCAATTTCTCCCTTCTTGTTCGTAGGGTTCGACACGGTATCTCAAACGGTTGAAGAATTTAATTTTTCACCCGCTAAGTCAAAAAAGATCATGTTGTTTGCCATCATTTGGGGGGGATTGCTGTATTCCATGGTGACGTTCTCCTGCGCGGCAGCTATTCCCTATCCGGATATGTTGGCCAAGCTGGCAGATATGAGAGCTGCCGGGAGCACGGCTTGGGCTACCGGAGAAGTGGCGAAGATGGCTTACGGCAATTTTGGGGTAGTTGTTCTTTGCTGTGGCGTTGGCGGCGCCGTTTGTACTGGTATCAACGGTTTTTTTGTCGCTTCAACCCGGCTGCTTCTTGCCATGTCGCGAGGCAGTATTCTTCCAAAATGGTTTGGTGAAATTCATCCCAAGTACGCTTCTCCATACAAGTCTGTTTTATTTTGCACTGCTATCGTGCTGCTCACTCCCTTCGCAGGCCGTGCCGTAGTGGGCTGGATTGTGGATATGTCGTCAGTAGGAACGGGGATTGCGTACCTCTTTACTTGCCTGGTAGCCATTAAGGTTATTCAGCATAGCGACCGTTCTGACAAAAACGGCCCCATTTTGTTTGGCTGGATTGGTGTTATTATGTCCCTCCTTTGCATCGCGCTTCTACTTATACCTGGCTCTCCTGCCTATATCAGTCTGCCCTGCAGCATCATTCTTGTGGTATGGACTGTCATGGGAATAATTTTATACTTTGTTTCCAAGCAGTATTGGATACATCTGTCCCATAAAGAAATGACTACAGATATATGTGGTAATTCAGAAATACAAACATACTTTAATAAGCAATAGTACGGGTATTTTTCCTAATATAAACAACATAAACATGATAAAACGCCGCTGTTTTGCAGTTAACAGCGGCGCTTTATTTTTTATGGAGAAAACCCGCCTGAAGGGGCGGGCGCTGAAATGCAGTGTTTTTGTTGTTTTAAGCTGCTACTTTAGGGGCGGAATGCGCAACTTCTGGCCGGGATAAATTTTGTCAGGGTGTTTGAGCATGGGACGGTTGGCTTCAAAGATGACGTTGTATTTCGCGCCATTCCCCTTGCCATAGTGTGTTTCGGCAATTTTCCAGAGGGTGTCACCCTTCTTGACTTCATAGAATGCTGATTCACCTGAAGGGGTCACCACAGTCACATCGTCGGTCTTGACGCCGGCAATACCTGCCTTGTTACCCACCTGCAGGACGGCCTTTTCCAGCGTTTCCTGATCCTTGGCAGAGCCCTTGAGCACCACCTGATCTCCCTCGACCTCAACCTGAAGGTCCTTGGTGTCCAGTCCAAGAGCATCCAGATCTTTTTTCAGTTCTGCTGCATTGGCGGAACTGGTGCCGAAAATTTTATCACCGACTTCTTTGATGAAGGTGAAGAGTCCCATAATCTGTCTCCCTTCGGTTTTTGTTACTTCGTAGCCCAATAGGGTGGCTGCCTTTCCATGGGTTTTATGTACCGCTGTTTCTCTGTGCTATCAAGTGCATATCCCTGCGGATTCATGCTAAACCTCGGGGCGTTTTCTTGTTTTTGCGAGGGAAAAGCGGATACCACCCCTTATCAGCAGGGCTTCTATACCCCCTGGTAACTGAAAGCGCATATTGCCATGCCGTTGGGAGAGGGCAGCATCCAGAGCAAACAGTGTGCGCGCACGGGCCTGTCCTTTTGCCCCTGGGTGCTGCAGGGTACACAAGTGCTGTATGGCATGCATATAGAGGCGCAGGCGTATGGCTGGCAGCAAGTGCTGAAGAAGTTCTGCAGGCAGCAGGAGCCCATCGGCCTCTTCCTGCCAGGGGCAATCGGTAAGTATTGCGTTCAGCTGGGTCTTCCAGTAGTCCGCATCCAGCTGGGCCAGCTGCCATAAACTGTTCAACGAGCGATCCAATGCCGGATTTTCTGCCCGTAGCAGGGGAAGCACGGCATGACGCAGGCGATTGCGCCGGAAGTGCAGGTCTGCATTACTGCTGTCTTCCCGCCAGTCAATATGGCATTCTTTGAGCAGCCCTCGCAGCTCTGCTGGGTCGGCAGAGAGTAGCGGGCGCATGATGTGACGTATGGGGTCGCGGCCCTGCATGCCACCGAGAGCGGGCCAGCCTGTTCCACGCACAAGGCGCAGCAACACATCTTCGCTCACATCTCCGGCATGGTGCCCCAGAGCAATCCATTCTGCCCTATAATGTACCCTTTGCTGTTCCAGCAAGGCGTAACGCAGATGGCGACCAGCATCTTCAATGCCCAGCCTGTGTGTGGCAGCATAATCCCGCACCTTTGCCTGGCATATTGTGCAGGGAATATCGAGAGAAATGCAGAGTTGACGTGCATACAACGCGTCGCTTACGGCCTCTGGCCGTAAGCCGTGATCAACACTGCAAGCGTGCAGCGTCAAGCCCAGGCGGGGTGCCAGTACATGCATGATGACCGCAAGCGCACATGAGTCTGCACCGCCAGAAACAGCCAGTAATAACTGCGCACCACGCGGCAGGCACAGTACATCCCGGCAGAAATGTTCTACGGAGCGTAATAAGCGGTGGGAAGAAGGGGAAAAACGCCTGGGCAAGGAAATCTGCATACGGTTATTGTGGGTGCTGTGACGGTACGGGGAAGGCTCTTATTGCCAATCAGGCAGGGGTGATATTTTGTTCTGCCAGTAAATTGTCTAGCCAGGTTATCATATGGTCACGCAGTTCCGGGCTTGCATAATGCACACATGCGCAGCGCAACCGGCTTTTTGCGCGTACCAGCAGTTCCAGCCTGACAGACATTTCTTCCAACTCAAGCCCCATAACGTGAGGGCCGCAGCTCTCCCTGTGCTCTGCCTGTATGGTTGAGAGCAGATTGGCGGGCACGGGCAGCCAGAATAGGCCATTTAGGCTCGATGCCAGGCCCATGTCTGTGAGTGTGGCGGCCAGCTTGGCTGTATCCTCAGAATGCAGATCGTCGATACCGTACCAGCGCATCAGTGCTCCTTGAGTTCAGTGCAGGTTGTGTCCAGATCAAACATGCGGCGTACAATGCTGATACGTTGGGTTTTCCCTTCTTGAGCCATACCGCCGTTTTTGAGAAACATAATGGGGGCATGGTTCAGCTTACGCACCAGTGAAGATACCATGGTTTCAAGGGCATCTCGCGTTGCAGCATCCGTCGGGCCAAGTTTTTTCAAGGTTTTTTCAAGCTCTTGCCTGGCCATCGCTTCTCCGCGGTGAATGAGATCCACAATAGTCGGCTGTACGTCAAGGCTTGAAAGCCATGCGGCAAAATAACGTACTTCCTCATTGATGATATCAGTGGCTTTGACGGCTTCATCGTGGCGTACGGCAAGGTTTTCTTCTACGACTTCCTTGAGGTCGTCAATATCGTACAGATAGACATTGTCAAGGCCGTTAACGTCGGGGTCAATATCGCGGGGTACAGCTATATCAATGAAAAACATTGGCCGGTTTTTACGTGTCTTGAGTATGTTACGGATGTCCCTTGCCCTGAGAATGGGTTCCTGTGCTCCGGTGGAGGTGATGATGATATCCACATCAAGGAGGTGATCAATAATTTTTTCCATGGGAATAGCACGGCCCTTGAACTGCCGTGCCAGTTCTTCACCTCGAGCAAGTGTGCGATTGGCAACAAGTATTTCTGTAATACCGGCCTGCAAAAGGTGCATGGCGGCCAATTCTGCCATTTCACCTGCGCCCACGAGCATGGCTTTATGGGTGTGCATGTCTCCGAAAATGCGTTTGGCTAGCTCCACAGCGGCATAGCTGATGGAAACGGCGCTGGATGCAACGGCTGTTTCCGTACGAACACGTTTGGCCACAGAGAATGCTTTGTGTAGGAGGCGATTAAGAATGGCCCCCGTAGTGTGGCAGCTTACTGCCTTGCGATAGGCGGCTTTGAGCTGACCGAGTATTTGCGGTTCCCCTAATACCATGGAATCAAGACTGGATGCTACAGAAAAAAGATGGCGTACGGCTTCCAGATTCTTGTATTCATAGATATAGGGCTTGAGCTCTGCAGGGGAGGCATTGCGTGCAGTGGACCAGTTTTGCAGCAGCTGTCCTGCCAGGTCACCTGTACCGGCAGCCAGAAGTTCAACGCGATTACAGGTTGAGAGAATGATGCTTTCCCGTACTGCCCCCGTACAGGGGACAGCCCAGTGTGCAGCATCGCAGTGTTCGGTCAGGGCAAAGCGTTCACGCACATCGACGCCTGCAGTGCGATGATTGAGACCCACAAGTATGATATCAGCGTCCATGGCAGTAGTCCGGTCAGTTCTTGAGAAATGCGTGGTGGCTTTCCATGAAGGTGTTCACCACAACGACGGAAAACAGGCAGAGAAGGAAGATGAAAACGGCAAGCTGGGCTGGTTTGCGCCCTTTCCAGCCCCATGCCAGGCGATTGTGAAAGAGAGTGGAAAAGAACAGCCAGATAACAATGCTGACGACTTCTTTGGGATCACCGGTCATGGTACTGCCAAAGACAGGTTTGGCCCAGACAAGACCGGAGAGAATGCCCAGAGTAAAAAGGGGATAGCCTGTGACCACGGCAAAAGCGTTAATACTGTCCAGCATGG
>JAFTDG010000157.1 GCA_017454325.1 Desulfovibrio sp.
CTATATACTGGAGTGCTGCCAGGCCTTGATGCTATTTGCCAAGAGCATGGCAATGGTCATGGGCCCCACGCCCCCAGGGACGGGTGTAATGGCCGCTGCCTTTTGGCTGACACTGGCAAAATCTGCATCTCCGCATAGGCCCTCTGGAGTACGGTTGATACCCACATCAATCACCACGGCCCCCTTGCGCACCATATCACCAGTGACGGCCCGTGGCCGTCCCATGGCCAAAAACAGCATATCGGCCTGACGACACTGCTCAGCAAGATCAGGAGTGCGAGAATGGCAAAGGGTGACAGTGGCATCACCGAATGGGCCAGGCTGAGTCAACAACATGGACAAGGGTTTACCCACGATGTTGGAACGACCAACAACGACAGCTCTCTTACCACTTGTGGTTATATTGTAACGCTTGAGCAGCTCGATAATGCCCGCAGGAGTGCAAGCGATAAAACCTGGCAAGCCCAAGGCAAGCCGTCCCATATTAACAGGATGGAAACCGTCAACATCCTTTGCCGGATCAATGGCCAACAAACAGGCTTGCGTATCCAAACCCGCAGGTAAGGGCAGCTGCAGCAGGATGCCATCCACTTCTGTCTGTCTATTGCAATCCACAATACATTGGAGGACGTCGTCCTGCGTTGCTTGCGCTGGAAGATGGTGTGGAAAGGATACAATGCCTACTTCGCTGCATGCACGTTCCTTATTGCGCACATAAACCTGCGAGGCTGGGTCATCTCCCACCAAGATAACTGCCAGGCCAGGAGGCCGAAGCCCTTCAGCACAGATTCTCGATACCTGCGCAGCCAGTTCAGCACGAATGTCAGCAGCGACTTTTTTGCCATCTATTAACAGCATTTTCTTCCTCGAATATGCAGAAGATTTATGATGACGAATGTTACACACTAAATGTGAACGACCGTCGCTCCCAGCCGGGTACGGCGGTCGTTCTTGACTTGCCCGTGCCACCCATCGACGACACGATTAAAGCACGTTAGTCATCTTCTGTAGAAAGATAATATTCTGCCAGAATGGGACCAAAGAAGTCTGCATCATCTCCGAGTTCTTCCTCAATACGCAGGAGCTGATTGTACTTTGCCATGCGTTCGGAACGGCAGAGTGAACCGGTCTTGATCTGACCGGAGTTAACACCTACGGCAAGGTCGGCAATAAAACTGTCTTCAGTTTCACCGGAACGATGAGAAACCACTGTGCTATACGAGGCTTCCTTTGCCATTTCAATGGTATCTAACGTCTCAGTGACTGTGCCAATCTGGTTAAGCTTAATAAGAATGGCATTCCCAACGCCTTGATCAATACCTTCGGCCAGGATAGCTGGATTAGTCACAAAAACATCATCGCCAACCAACTGTATATGGTCACCCAGATTGGCAGTGAGCATACTCCAACCGTCCCAGTCACCTTCGGCCATGCCGTCTTCAATGGAAATGAGAGGGTACTTCTGTGTAAATTCAGCTAACCATTGACCCATTTCGGCATTGTTGAAGGTTTTGCCCTCACCAGATACTACATAGCGGCCTTCTTTGTAAAATTCGCTGGAAGCAACGTCGATGGCAAGACCGACCTCAGTACCAGGGTTGTAACCCGCTTCCTGAATCGCCTTGATGATATAGCCAAAAGCCTCATCATGGTTTTTGAGGTTTGGAGCAAAACCACCCTCGTCGCCCACGCTGGTCACATGCCCATCCTTCTTAAGAATTTTTGCCAGCATGTGAAAAATTTCTGCCCCCATGCGCAGGGCATCACGGAATGTTTGAGCCCCTACTGGCATGATCATGAACTCTTGAATATCCAGATTGTTGGGTGCATGGGCGCCACCGTTTATGATGTTCATCATAGGTACGGGCAAAACCTTGGCGTTGGCACCACCCAGATAGTTATATAATGGAATACCCAAAAACGATGCAGCTGCACGGGCGCAGGCCATAGAAACGCCAAGCATGGCATTTGCTCCAAGACGAGTCTTATTGTCCGTGCCATCAAGATCTATGAGCGTATTGTCAATACGCACCTGCCGCAAGACATCCATGCCGGTTACAGCCTTTGCAATCTCGCTGTTTACATTTTCCACAGCCTTGGTTACGCCCTTACCACCAAAACGAGAGGCATCACCGTCACGCATTTCCAGTGCTTCACGACTGCCAGTAGACGCGCCTGAAGGCACAGCCGCACGGGCGCTGATGCCCGATTCCAACGTCACTTCCACTTCCACAGTGGGATTGCCGCGTGAATCAAGTATTTCACGGCCATACACAGAAGCAATGGTGCTCATTGTTTTCTCCTTTTACCCTAAAGGGCCTGTTTGTGCATGACGGAGATGCCCCCGCCTCAATGATTAATTACTATACGCCATTTCAGCGCTCTTTGATCTGTTCATAGTACAAGCGACGCAAGCCCTCAAGCAGGAGCTGGGGCAAAACCTGATCAAACACGGGACTGACACGAGCAATGGTATCAGCAAAGCCTCCCGTGCCCAATATTTTTGACGGGCCCGGCAGCTGCAGCTTGAGACGGTGGGTCAAACCTTCCACGATAGAGGCAAAGCCATACACCAGCCCATGCCGTATGCTTGTTACTGTGTCTCGCCCTGGGGTTGGTTCTTCTCCACCGACTTCCAAATCCACCCTTGGAAGTTTAGCGGCTTCACGTGACAGCGCTGTCATGGCTGTGCGTGGGCCAGGAAAAATCAACCCGCCTAGATAGGCATTATTGCTGATACAATCAATTGTTAGAGCTGTCCCAAAGTCTGCCACAAGCAGTGTTGGCGTGTCAGGGCAGATGCGGCGCGCTGCATAAGCCCCCACAAGGCGGTCAAGGCCCACCTCGGCAGGATTCTCGTAATAATTATCCAAGGGTACGAGAAGCTCCTGTCCAACACACAGCAGTGGGCAATCAAGATAGCGAACTACAGCTTCTCGCAAAAGAGAATCAAAATCAGGCACCACGGAGGAGACCACACAACCCTTGAGCTTACTTTTCTCCACGTCGGCCTGCTGAAGCAGGAACAGCAAAGAAAGCCCGAAATCATCGGCAGTCTGTTCGGTGGCAGTGTGCAATGTGTACGAGGCCAGTATGCCACTTCCGTTGCAAAGGCCTATTTTGACAGATGTATTCCCAATATCGAAAACCAGTATTTCGGGCTGCATGGGCGCCTCCGCAACTAGCCCGTGAACTATTCATTGTAGTATGCCTGATTTATCTTTTTCAAGCAATGTCCTATTATGCGTTTTTAAAGGTAATGTATATACCCTTGCCCAACAGACGTATCTGGCTTACCTTGGTCAATGTTGCACTGGAGGTTAGTCATGCATGTTCTGGTAACCGGCGTGGCCGGCTTTATTGGATTTCATCTAGCCCGCCGTTTGCTACACGATGGGCATAGTGTTGTCGGCATTGATACCTGCAATGACTATTATGACGTACAGCTAAAAAAAGATCGACTTGCGCAACTTACCTCCATGCCTGAGGCTGCTCGTTTTTGTTTTAAAAAGCTTGATCTTGCCGATGCAGCTGGCATTGAGTCCCTGTTTTCCCGCGAGGGCTTCACTCATGTTGTCAACCTCGCCGGTCAGGCAGGTGTGCGCTACAGCATTGAAAACCCCGAATCGTATTTGCAGGCCAATCTGCTGGGCTTTGGGCATGTACTTGAAGGCTGCCGCCGCCATAAGGTAGGGCATTTGCTCTACGCATCTTCCTCCTCCGTCTATGGGCTCAACGCGGCTCGTCCCTATTCTGTAACACAAAATGTTGACCACCCTATGAGCCTTTACGCGGCCACAAAAAAAAGCAACGAGCTTATGGCCCATGCTTACAGTCATTTATACAATATTCCATGCACGGGCTTGCGTTTTTTCACGGTATATGGCCCTTGGGGCCGGCCCGATATGGCATTACATCTCTTCACAACTGCTATTCTCCGCGGGGAACCCATCAAGGTTTTCAACAACGGCCGCATGCGACGTGACTTTACCTATATCGACGACATTGTGGAAGGATTGATTCGTCTGATGCCAATGCCACCTCATGCAGACCCCGACTTCGACGCCGCAACACCAAACCCTGCACGCAGTTCAGCGCCTTGGTGCATCTATAACATTGGCAATAATACAACTGTTGAACTTAACGATTTTATCAGTACTCTGGAGCAGGCTCTCGGTATGCAGGCTCAAAAAATCTTGCTCCCCATGCAGCCTGGTGATGTGGAAGCAACTTGGGCAGATATTGATGCCTTAAACCAAGCAACAGGGTTCGCTCCTTCTACTCCTCTTGCCGTGGGAATTGCAAACTTTGTAGCCTGGTACAGGGAGTATTATCATATATGAGCGCAGCCCCCCCAAATGCCGCAGTTAAAAATCATCCGGAAATTCTTGCTCCAGCAGGCGATGTTGCTTCTTTTTTGGCGGCTCTCGCTGCAGGAGCAGACGCTATCTATCTTGGACTTAAACACTTTTCTGCCCGCATGCAGGCTGATAACTTCAGTCTTTCCGAGCTATCGCGTCTCACAGATCTGGCCCATACAGAACAGGTGCGCGTTTATGTAGCTATGAATACGCTGATCAAGCCCGGAGAAACATCGCAGATCTATCGGCTTACTGCCAGACTGGCTCGACAGGTACATCCTGACGGTCTCATTATTCAGGACCTTGGCATGTTAGATCTAGCACGCCAGGCAGGTTTTGAAGGAGGGCTATTTCTTTCAACCCTTGCCAACCTAACTCATCCGGAAGCGCTGTTGCAAGCGAAGCTGTTAGGTGCCAGCCGTGTCATTTTACCTCGAGAACTTTCTATTGACGAAATACGAATCATGGGCGAGGCATGCCCCGATGATCTTGAGCTAGAATGCTTTGTTCATGGTGCTTTGTGCTACTGCATATCAGGCCGTTGCTACTGGTCCAGCTATATGGGTGGCAAAAGCGGTCTGCGAGGAAGGTGCGTACAACCCTGCCGGCGCATGTACCGTCAAGGTAGGACAACAAATAGACATAAGCTTGATTGTGATTCCGAACGTACAGAGGATGGTCAATGTCTTTTTCATACAAAATACAGTGCTGCTTCTAAAAGCAATTATAAGCCTCCTGTCAACAGAGTCCGTGCACTTGGCAAAGAACGTACTGGCCGTTGGTTTTCCTGCCTTGATTTATCCTTGGATGTATTGTCTAAGACACTACTTACCATTCCACATTTGGCTTCCTGGAAGATTGAGGGACGAAAAAAGGGACCACACTACGTTTACCATGTTGTTACTGCCTACCGTCTGTTACGAGATGCGCCCGGTGACTCTTCTGCCCGCAAAACAGCCGAAGAACTCTTAAAAATGGCACTTGGCCGAGCGCCAACACGTGCACGATTTCTGCCGCAACGAAGCAATCTCATTCCTACATCGCCTGATGGTCAAACCAGTTCTGGATTATTGGCTGGCAAAGTTCGCGTTGGAGAGGATGGCTCTCTCTCCTTCAAACCCTTTCTTGATTTGCTTCCACATGATTACCTACGCATTGGAGTGGAAGATGAACGCTGGCACTGCACATTCCCCATAAAACGTCGAGTACCCAAAGGCGGAAACTTTATTTTGCACATTTCCAGCCATAAAACTCCCAAAAACGGCACACCGGTATTTCTCATAGACCGGCGTGAACCTGAGCTTTCGCTGATTATCAAAGAATGGCGTGAACGCCTTGAAACACTGCCTGCTAGACCTAGCCAGCCAGTGGATACCGCACCACTCCTACCACGACCTGTCAAACCACTACCGCTGCCTGATATACTGCTTCGTGCCAGTTTGCCACGCGGCAAACAAACGAGAATCTCCCGAAACCACATCCAAGCACTCTGGCTTTCTCCTAAAACTGCCGGAATCTCCCGAACAATCGTTTCCAGCATTTGCTGGTGGCTTCCCCCTGTTGTTTGGCCTGAGGAGGAAAAATCACTACGCCTTCATATTTCTCATCTATGGCATAACGGAGCTCGCTACTTTGTTTGCAATGCTCCCTGGCAACGCCGTTTTTTTCCTGAACAACTCGAACATGTAGTGCTACTGGCAGGCCCTTTTTGTAATATTTCCAATGCGGCTGCCCTTCACACTTTGGTTTTAATGGGATTTACTGGAGCTTTTGTTAGCCAGGAACTATCTCGAGAAGATTTACTTGCCTTGCCAAAGCAAAGCCCTTTACCGGTTGGGCTTGTGCTTTCTGGTTACTGGCCTGTTGGCATAAGTCGCTTTGGTTTATTGGGCGTCAAAGCAAATGAGCCCTTTTACAGCCCTATGGGTGAACCATTCTGGGCACGACAGTATAGTGGTAATATATGGATTTACCCCGCATGGCCGCTGGATCTCAGAGATAAGCGTCAAGAGCTTCAAAACGCGGGTTTTTCTTTTTTTGCACACATTGAAGAACACCCACCGACTTGCGTACCTGAGCTACACCGAAAAAGTCTGTTTAACTGGGATGGTGCTTTGCTCTAAGCAAATAGAGGATTGTGGAGGCATTTTGGCGGGTCAAGATGGTGTCATGCAAGCCCGTGCAGCATTCCCACGTGGGCTTGAACAACCTCTTGGGAGCTTGCGCTTTGGTATGGACGCCCTGCTTCTGGCTGCATTTGCAGTGCGTCATGTAAAATCTCATGTTAATCTTAAATGCAAGCGTATTATTGCCGCAGAACTAGGCAGCGGCTGCGGGGCAGCTATCATTGCTCTTTGCCTGAAGTGTCCTGCAGTAAGTGGGCTTGGTCTTGACAGAGAGGTGTCGCTTATTGGAGCAGCACAGCGTAATGCTCAAAGGCTTGGTCTTTCTTCTCGCCTTGTTTTTGAAGTCAAGGATCTTACTAATCTTTCCACACTGTATACCTTGCCATCCACATCCGATGTTCATTTTACTGCTGGCAAATTTGATCTTGTGTTGTGCAATCCTCCTTTTGAGATGAATGGCCGCCCATCGCCCCACCAATTGCGTGAACATGCTTTGCGTACGCCTGAAGGAAGAGAGGAGAGTCTAAAAATTTTTTGTCGAGCATCGTCTATGCTGTTACGACACCATGGTTTTTTTATTTGCATTGCCCATACCAGTTTATTACCACAATTATGTATTGCCCTTCATATTGCAAAGCTAGGCATACAATGCCTGCTCCCTGTACGACCACATTCAGATAAACCATCAAGCCGCCTTTTGTTACTAGCTCGGCTGCATGCAGCAGATAACATTTTTCTTGAAAAACCACTTACATTACACTCTTATGCAACTGGCAATAACAAATGGACTAAAACAGCATTGCGTTTTTGTTCATGGTTAAAGTAAACAAAACGCTTCCTATCACTTGTTTTGGAGAAGTTCATGAGTTTTATCGCTGATCTGCACATACATTCCCGATTCTCAAGAGCTACAAGCAAAGCTCTCACTCCTCGTCACCTAGCTGGGTGGGCTCGCTGTAAGGGCATACAAGTGCTAGGTACGGGAGATTTCACACACCCGGAATGGCGTGCTGAACTCAGGCAGCAACTTGTCCAGGATTCTTCTACCGGGCTCTACCGTCTTTCTGTACCTCCGGAGGAGGTTCCATGTATTTCTCAGGCTCAACTATCTTTTTCCGATAATAATTTTTTTCCTCTTTTTATTCCTCAAACTGAAATCAGCTCAATTTACAAACGCCATGGCAAAGTTAGAAAAATTCACAATCTTGTTTTTGTTCCTACTTTGGAGGATGCAGACCGTCTTTCCAAGCGTCTTTCGAGCATAGGCAACCTTAGCGCTGATGGACGTCCCATTCTTGGATTGGATTCACACGACCTTTTAGATATTCTGTTAACCTGCGTGCCCAATGCTGTACTCATTCCAGCACATATCTGGACGCCTTGGTTTGCATTGTTTGGTTCAAAGTCAGGTTTTGACCAGATAGAAGAATGCTTTTCAGATCTCACCAATCAGATTTTCGCACTCGAGACAGGCCTTTCTTCAGACCCTGCCATGAATCGTTTGGTAAGCGACCTAGATGGTTATGCTCTTATCTCCAATTCCGATGCGCATTCTGGTCCCAATCTCGGAAGGGAAGCAAATCTTTTTGAAGGAACACCCAGTTACGATGGTATTTTTTCAGCTCTACGCTTTGCAGCCCGACGCGAGACACAAGATGCTTTACATTGTCGTTTTTTAGGCACTATGGAATTCTATCCTGACGAGGGAAAATACCATCTGGATGGACACCGTTCCTGCAATGTAGTCTTAGAACCCCAAGAAACGCTAAAGTTAGCTAATATTTGCCCCGTATGCGGCAAACCTCTAACTGTTGGTGTTCTTCATCGCGTTCTTGAGTTAGCTGATAGGAGTGTCCCCCCGACAACACTATTGCGTGAACCTGTGGCTAAGCCTCTTATCCCCCTTGTTGAACTCGTTAGCGAAATTCTGGGAGCAGGTATCGCATCCCGAAAGGTACAGGAGCAGTATGCACGTCTTTTACGGACTCTTGGACCAGAACTTAACATCCTTTGCAGCATTCCTGTCTCTGATATTCGCAACCACTGGGAACCTCTAGGCGAGGCAATTGAGAGGATGCGCCATGGCAAAGTAATCCGCCATGGCGGGTACGACGGTGTTTATGGCAAGGTGCAAGTCTTTTCACCTGATGAACTTTCAGACGTACGGTATCATATGCAGTCTGGATTGTGTTTAACATTAAGTAATCCTTTACGAGTAAGTAAAGACCCTCAAGTTTCACTTTTTCATCCTTCCATTGGCAAATATGATTATAAAATCCAATCAAATACACCATCACACGTAAATCCAACGGAAATTTTTTCTGAAGAACAGCAAAAAGCGCTTTATGCTGGACCAAAACCAGTGCTGGTTCTCGCAGGACCTGGTGCAGGTAAGACACACATACTTGTTGGACGCATTAACCGTTTACTTAATGAAGGTATTACACCCTCTCGAATTTTCGCTATAACTTTTACGCGACGTGCCGCAGAAGAAATGCGTTCCCGGTTAACAGCCACCTTTCCATACGAATCTCCTGATAAGTTTGTGCAGTGTGACACCCTACACGCTTTTGCTTGGAAAATCCTCTGTGCATCTATGAGTACCTCTCCAATTTTACTGAATGAAGAAATGGCTGCCAATGCATTTTACACTGCAAATTCACATCTTCCCTCACATTATGCACAAGAACTATGGACTCAGCTAAATATTGCGAGAGAGATGTGCACGCTCTCCCAAGAACCTTCTGATAGTCCTTTATCTGCTGCTGCATTACGTTATGCTGAACGTAAGCATTCTGGGAATCGACTTCTTGTTGATTACACAGATTTGCTTGAATGGTGGTTTAACAGAATACGCACTTTATCAGATGAACAACGTCCACTTCACGTTCTTGTTGACGAGGTACAAGATCTTTCTTTTCTACAGCTGAATATTGTACAGTCGTTATTGCCAGAAGACGGCTCGGGCTTCTTTGGTATAGGAGATCCTGACCAATCCATTTACGGATTTCGTGGAGCTTCTGGGCAAAGTGAAAAGACGCTTCGTTCATGCTGGCCAAAACTTCTCACCCTCCGTCTTGCCCAGAGCCACCGTTCCTGTCAGAGTATTTTAGACATGTCGCATAGTCTTATGCAGGATAAAGGGCAATGTGGTCAGTTGCATTCTGATCAAACGTTACCAGCTGAGCTTCGCCTTTTTACAGCGAGTAATGCACAATCTGAAGCACACTGGATCGTGTCGCGAATCTGTGATCTAATTGGTGCAACTTCGCATACGATTTTAGACCATAGCGCCAAAGGCACAGATAGCAGTCTTTCATCTTCATTAGCGCCAGGTGATATAGGTGTGCTAGTTCGTATCAAAGCACAGCTACCTATTATTAAAACGGCTTTGGACAAGGCCGGCATACCTTGTTCGGCTCCAGCTGAGGACACATTATTGGATGATACCACATGTTGCAAATTACTTGCCCAAGTTGCACCTGTATGTGGTTTTGGTGATGCATTTTCCTTAGTTTTGCCGTTTAATTCTACGCATAATTATGCGTCTATGCCCAGTTCGTGGTATAGTTATTTACCTGAACCTAAACTAATGCAAAATTGGCTCAAAGAGCAGGATTGGGCAGGAGATATTTTTCTCTCAGGTAGAACTTGGAAAAAATTTTGTCTTTTGTGGAATGAATGTGGTTCCTGGCATGCTTTTCTTAATCACCTCGTATGGATACGTGAAGACGAGACGGTAAAGGCTAAAGCTGAACGTGTTCAGCTCATTACACTACATGCTTCAAAAGGATTAGAATTTAAAGCGGTTTTTCTTCCAGGCCTTGAGGATGGTATTTTGCCTCTACGCAGAGATATCCTTTTTCCAAAATCTGCTAGCAGCACAAATCATGTACCGTTGCAGGATTGCGATTTTCTGGATGAAGAACGTCGTCTCCTTTACGTTGGTTTAACACGAGCAGCACGTGCCATTTTTATTAGCCTGTGTTCTCAAAGGCGCCTTTTTGGCAAACAGTATGCGCTTTCCCCATCCCCATTTTTGTCTTGCATCAGCCAATACTGCCGCTGCAGCAAGTTAACTCGACATGTTCGGTATGAACACAAGCCTATTTCGTTGATATAGCGGTAAACCTTTTATTTCTTCAAGTATAATGTGCTCATATTTTTATCCGAAAAAGTATTCACATATATTTCGATGTCTAAATCATATGTGTCTGCTGGCTCTATATACCAAGAACGGTAGTTTTTCATATGTCATCAACGCTATATTATCTCCGCAATTATCTGCTCCTTGGGCTTTGCTGCTTTCTGCTTTCTGGCTGCGGTTTGTTTCGTCCAGCAGTTGATAACACTTATGTACCGGCTGCAGCTCGCAAAGTTTTTAATACTGCGTATAGCCAGATGGGAAAAAATTACCGAAGCGGTGGTGCATCACCACAAAAGGGTTTCGACTGTTCTGGTCTGGTATGGTGGGCTTATCGAGTCAACGGATATAAGATACCTCGTGTTTCTTTAGATCAAGCTCGCTATGGACAATCAGTCCCCAAGGAGTATGCGCGAACAGGTGACATAGTTGTCTTTCGCACAAGCAGTGGTTCTCAAGGCTTGCATACTGGCCTCTATGCTGGTGGAAATGCCTTTATTCACAGCCCAAGAAGTGGCGCAAAGGTTCGTATGGAGCGTATGGACATTCCCTATTGGCGCAGCAAGCTTGTGGCAATACGGCGTATTGTACGATAAAGCTGTTGGCATTTCAGATTGTTAATACCCTTATACTGCAGGGATGCGTCCTCGAATATTAGCAACAACTCTATTGCGATCTGCCTTTACTTTTTTTTTGTCTTACCCCAATATAGATCTTGAGGAGAGTTGCCAACCTATTATTGCTTACATATATTTCAGATGGAGGGGCAAGTATGCCTCGCAAAAGTTCTACAACAAATAATTTGTTGAGTATTGCTGATATTTCAAGGCACTTTTCGCTGCCTGAATCAACAACGCGATACTATTGTAAACGTTTTGCTGATTTTATACCAAGTGTAGGAGAAGGTAGACGTCGTCGGTATCGCCATGAAACACTTGATGTGATCTCCACTATCCTCGATGAAATGCAGAAATCACGTACTGCTGCAGCGGTAGAAGAAGTTCTACATGTAAGGTTTCCGCAAAATACAGTTGCTATATCTCATTCTTCACCTGCCGTAACAACAAATCTTCCGCAGGCTACCACCAGCTTCATACCAGCTTCTGCCCTTCAACTTATAGAACGCCAAACCATAGCTTTAGAAAGTATTGCACAAATACTGCATACAATGATACTGCGTTCATCAAATGCTGAGCCTATTGGTGACTCGTCAGTCTCCCATCTTCGAAAGGATATTGATACCTTGCGCATTTTGCTTGATTCATCTGAAAAAACTCAACAGGCTGATTTAGAGCAACTGCGCTCCTGGATGACAAAGATTATTCGGTCCAACAAGTCTCAATCAGCAGTGTAGCATATTTGACTATTTATTACTTTTTCAAGCTATTTTTCAAAGCGATATCCACAGCCCCCTTGAATAAGTCCAAAGGCAATGCACCACGAATAACCAGTCTGTTAACGAGAAAATATGGTGTTCCTTCAATTCCTAGATCTTGAGCGTCCTTCAAATCTTCGGTGATCAGCTCCGTAATCTTCTTATTGTGTATATCTCGACTTAACCGTTTCATATCTATTCCAAGCCCTTCGGCTGTTTTTTTCAGATACTTTTCCCCATCTGCAATCAGTGTATCCCTGTTGGCAAACAGTTTTTTATAGAACTCCCACGCTTTTTTCTCATTTTGCTGCGCTACAGCCAGAAAGTATGTTGCGGCCAAAGCTCCAGGTCCTTTTTCATCCAGTGGCATACTTTTAAAAACCATGTTCACATCTTTTCCGTATTCTTCAAGTATAGCCGCTACCGTATTGGAAGCCTGCTGGCAGTAATGGCAGGTAAAGTCGGTAAATGCTACGATACGTACTTTAGCATTTTCATTCCCAAGAACTGGCCGACCTAGAATTTTCACGTTCTTTGGTATGTTAAGATCTTCTTTCCACTGTGCCTCTAGAGTACGCTTCCGGCGCAAATTTGAGCCTTGTTGTGCGATTTCCAGTACTGACTCGCTATTATTCCGCAAAACATCTAGTACAAGATCTGGCCTTTCTTGAAATAGTCTTTCCAGAACTTGAGGTAAATTTTCATTTGTAAGGCCCTCCGCTTTTGTAGCGTTTTCCGAGCAACACAACATGCAAAGAATTGCCACAAGAGCAAAGCTTCTCAGAATAACTATTTTTTCTGCTTTCATAACATTCCTTCCTTTCTTTGATTTAATTTTTTCACGACATCACTTCCAAACGATATTGTGCTATGGCATCTTCAATTTTAAACAACAGTGCATCCAGTTCCACTGGTTTCATCATGTATCCAAAAGCGCCATCACTCATTGCCTGTACTGCGAGCTGCATATCTGCATGACCTGACAGCAAAATCACTTGTGTTGTGGGCCAACGGCTGTGAATCGTACGAAGCGCTGTTATTCCGTCCATAATTGGCATTTTAACATCCATAATGACAATTTTATAGGGGAAATCTTGCATTGCAGCGAGAGCTTCAACACCATTTGCTGCAGTTTTACATTCATAACCACGACGTGCAAGCCGTTTACTCAAAATTTTTGTAATTTCCTTCTCATCATCAACAAGTAAAATTTTAAACGAATCCATACGTTCCCCGTTTCATTATTTATTCATTATATTTCGCATGTTGGGTAACATCGTTAATAATCATTTATGGACTGAGGCTATATTTCATCAATAGCCTTTTATATTGTTTTTACTAACATTTTTCGGTTCTTACGTCCATTAATTTTGCACATACTTCCTTTCACGTTATTAGTTTTTTCCTTTTCTACAATATTTCACTTGACGCTACGTAACCACTATTCTAATTCTTTGGTAAACAATAAAATGTTTCATGTGAAACGCCCCTTGTATATAAAAAAGGCTGGAATGGGAGAATAGAATGACACGTATAATTTCAATAGCAAATCAGAAGGGTGGGGTAGGTAAAACAACAACAGCTATCAATCTTTCTGCCGCACTAGCAATAATGGAAAAAAGAGTTCTTCTGATTGATTGTGATCCCCAAGCAAACAGCACAAGCGGTTTGGGATTAAATCAGGAATTATTAGAAGGAGATTTGTACAAAACCTTTTATACACCAACAGCTACACAAAAAAATATAGTAAAAACTAAATCATTTTTTTTAGACATACTTCCGGCAAACACAAATCTTGTTGCAGTAGAACTAGAACTTGTGGACAAAATGGCAAGAGAGTTCTATCTAAAGGAATGTATAAATAATATATCTAATAATTATGACTACATATTTATAGATTGCCCTCCATCTCTTGGACTTTTGACACTAAACGCACTTTGTGCATCACAGGAACTACTTATACCGCTTCAGTGCGAATTTTTTGCATTGGAAGGTATCGTAAAATTGCTCCAAACATATGAACAAGTAAAAAAAAGGTTGAATCCTACACTTTCACTACTTGGGGTAGTGTTAACAATGTATGATAGTAGAAACAGATTAACTCGAGAGGTAAAGAACGAAGTTCGCCGGTGTTTTCCTGAACATTTATTCGAAACAGTTATTCCTCGAAATGTAAGATTATCTGAAGCCCCAAGCCATGGAAAATCAATTATACATTATGACATAAAATCAAAAGGTGCAGAAGCATACCTTGGACTTGCAAAAGAAGTTGTATTGAGGCGGAATATAAAGAAAAAGATTATACAATAAAAAAAGAGAAAATACAAAATTGCAAATTTTCAATGAACAAGTGAAGAATACTCAAGTGCAACATGGTCACGAAAATGTTTTTGACGTATGGTAGCTCCACATGAACGACAATGAAAAACAAGTAAACCTCCTATATTTGCATTAGTTAAAACGAAAGGACGCGTTGCATCGTTACGCCAGTCTTCAGTTTCTTTCCCACAACAAGGACATTTTACAGAAGGATTATACGGATAGGAAAAATCCCAGCATTGTAGGAATTCATTGAAATCCCGTATAGGACCATCAGATTGAGAAAGAAAAGACTGTGGTGAAGAATCTGAAAGCAAATCCAAGAAATGAACTTCAAGCCTTTTCCATAGAGGAAAGGGAATAACAGCAAAAATAGGGTTATCTTGGGCATCGTACAAAAACTGAACAGTTTTAGTAGGCATTAAGAACTCCAATTATATTAAATTACAGTATAATTCTATAAGAAAAATATAATAATATTTGATAGAAAACAACAAAAAGATAAAAATCAAAAAAACATAAAAAAGATCTTATATAACTTTTAACCAATAAAATAGATTAATATACTTTGAAGTGAGGTTGAAAGAATGAGCGGCAATAGAGGACTAGGAAGAGGTTTAGAAGTACTCTTTGGCGACAAAAATATTAGAGATGTAAAAGCAACAATTACACAATTATCAGTAGAAGCATTAAGGCCTAATCAAAACCAGCCACGTAGATACTTTAACGAGACAGCATTACAAGAACTAGCAAATTCGATAAAAACACAGGGTATTGTACAACCATTGCTTGTTCGACCAACTAAAAATGAGGGCGAATTTCAAATAGTTGCAGGCGAAAGGCGTTGGCGAGCAGCAAAATTGGCTGGTTTAACTGAACTTCCAGTACTTATTAGAAACCTGAATGATGAAGAGGTGATGGCAGCTGCATTAATAGAAAATCTTCAACGTGAAGATCTTAATCCTATTGAAGAAGCAGAAGCACTCCAATCTTTGAAAGAAGCACTAAAACTAACACAGGAAGAACTGGCAGAACGGCTGGGTAAAAGCAGACCAGCTATAACAAATACATTGCGATTACTTCAATTGAGCAAAGAAATTCAACGAGATGTAGAAACAGGGCAAATTAGTACAGGTCATGCCCGTTGTCTACTTGGCATAGATGATACGACAATTAGGGAAAAACTACGATACATAATAGAAAGCAAAAAACTTACGGTTCGCGAAACAGAAGAAGCTGTTTCATACTGGAAAACAATGCATTGCCTACCCTATGAAGTTGAATCAAGAAACGAAAACATAGAAAAGTCAAAAAGACGTGAAAAAAGTTTGTCAGTGAAAAATTGGCAACAATCACTAAGAAAAATATTAAATTGTAAAGTAACCATTAGTGGGACAGAAGAAAGTGGAAAAATTGGAATATCATACACAAGCAAAGAAGAATTAAAACACTTACTATCTAAATTGGGGCTATAAAAAATAAACATCAATCATTTTTTTGCCAAAAGAACTCCATACATGCCTTCAAGCCATGGATGGTCGTGCGGGGTTTGCCATTGGAATAAAAGTTGAATATCAGTTTTCTTATAAAGCAAGGACTTAATAAGTGAATCGTTTTCTTGTTTGCGCAAAGTGCACGTTATGTAGGCAAGCTGCATACCAGGTTGCAGTATAGAAAGACACGCGGAAAGAATAGACTTTTGTGATGCAACATAATTACCAAGAAGATTATTACTTCTCCTCCGTATATCAGGACGACGTGCCAGAACGCCAAGCCCAGAACAAGGGGCATCAACAAGTATATGACCATACCATCTTGATATAGGAGGATGTGAAGCATCAGCAAGAGAAACAACAGGTTGAGTAAGATGTAAGCGCCGACACTCAAGGGGCAATGCGGAGAGCCGAGACAACGATATATCAGTGCAAACTCTGACAGGGATTCCCTGCTCTAGTAAAGCGAAAGTTTTCCCACCAAAACCAGCACAAACATCCCAAACTGGTTGTGCCCATCTATCAAGATGCAACATATGTAAAGCAATTTGAGAACCAGCAGACTGATAAGAAATTACTCCGTCACTGTGTAATTGAGCTATTGGTATTCTATTAACTTCAACTGGCATACTACCAGGTGCAAAAGCTACACCCCAAGAAGCGATGCTGATTCCACCAGAGTCCAATAATTGATTATAAATAAGTTTAGCATCAGGATGAAGAGCATTAACACGAAAACAACGCCAGGGACGTAAAAAAGAGCGTTGCATGAGACTGCAACAATTATCAAAACCATAATCGTCAAGCCAGTTCTTTACTACCCATAAAGGAATGCCATAAAAAAGAGAAAGAGCATCTATCTGCGAACATGAATTTTTATTATAAAAATCAATATGTTTCAATAAATCAAAATTACGTTGTACGGAACGCAAAACAGCATTTGCAACACCAGCAAGACGTGCACCATAAAGAAAGCGAACAGAATCAACAGCAGTATATACGGTAGAATATTGTTTTACGTTATTAAGGAAAAGCAAGCTATAAACAGATAAACCAAGTAAAAGATGCATCTGTCTTGGAATACTACTTGGCTTTTTCAAAAAAAATGAAAGAATAAAATCAATACGAGGTTCAGTGCGTAAATAACCATATACAAGTTCAGTAGTAAGATTAAGCGTTTTTTGGTTCAATAATGACTTATAACGAGAAAAAACTGAAGAAAGAGACTGCTGTACGGTTAATCCGTTATCAACGAGTAAAAGGGAATGTAAGGCTATATTGCTAGCAGAAAACGGAAGGGAAAGAATTTTTTTTGAAATAAAGGGATTACTCACTATAGTTAATCCATAACAGTAGATATGTCTTTTATCTGTATCATTAATTGCAAAAAAGTTTGATAACAGATTCTAAATAAGAAAGTGATACAAGTGTGTCAATACAGGGTCCTTTGGGACGTGAGTTAAGAATTCCAAACACAGGTATAGGAAAACAATCCTGTATGCCCGAGGTAAGGTCACGTTCACAGGCAACAGCGATAATGCATTGTGGATGTGTTACTGAAACAATATTACGTGCAATAGTACCACCAGAAGCAACTGCAACTTTAAAGCCATATATATCACGAAATGAAAGTATACGAGCTATAGGACATTTACCACAACGATGACAATTATCAATATTATGCGATAATCTGTAATTACACACAGATAGTTGTATACAATGCGGTAATAGCAAGAGAATTGAAGATGGCGTTACTTTAATATGTTTAGCAATTACAAGATCATTATTTATCTTAATAAAACAATGACGAACAATATTTTTATCAATCCTGAAAGAATATGCAAATAATTCCATTAATGGAAAAATAAACTTAATAAAGAAATGTCTTATTCTGTTGAAATAAGGCAGAGAAATACCAGTATATATATTAAATATCAAAGCAATACAAATCAACAAAATACAAACAGTAGATAAACATCAAAATAATATTGAAAAATATGAAAGAAATTTATTAGAAAAATTAAAATTGATCCATGGCAGTATAAAAAAAATTGCAATAAAAAAACTCAATATAAAACAGCAACATAACATTAAAAAAATAAAAATACCTTTATATGCACCTCCATAATATACAGAAGGTAATGAGAAATGAGAAGTAAGGAACATTACAGATTCCGACGAAATATATAATTACGAACTTATTGCGATGACCTTTCGAGAAGATCGTGCTTAAGGCACCATAACACATAACGTTCAAACAGTTCAGAATCTAACGAACATTTTTTGCGTAATGCAGCAAAAGACACCCCATTACGGGCATAGACAAGCAAGGGGCGTAGGTTTTCCTCTGAAAATCCAAATCGAAAAATATCAAAAGATTGCCATGGAAAAGTACCTCGTAATAGCATCTCTCCAAGAGAGGAAAGAGAGAGATAGTCATCGTCAGACAAATGCCCCGTGGAAAACTGCGAAAAAATGCGACCAAATGGAAGAAAGAGTGGATGTTGCGCAAAACGCATGCGAGATTGCGTAGATGCAGCAATTTGCGTATTGATAAGCTTACTCCACATTGAACACCAGCGCTCTACTGCAGCCTGCCAAGAAAAATATTTTACCACGCGTTCTCTGCCTGCCTTTCCCATACGCTGACGTAATAATGGATCAGAGGCAAGGAGTGCTATGGCGTTTGAAAAAGCTGGAATATCAATACATGTCATTTGACCTCGTAAAAAATGATAGTGATTGTCAAACATGAACATTGATTGGGTATCAAGAACTGGAGTATCAAAGGGGGTTATAGTAGGAACCAGAATACCGGTAACATTATGTTCGACAATATCTTTATATCCATCCCAATCAGACGCAATAACAGGAAGGCTATAAGCAAATGCCTCAACCAAAGTAAGCCCAAATGTTTCCTGAATATTGTCAGATGGCGAAACAAAAATATCTGAAGCACAAAAAAGCGCATCTTTGTCAGATTCATCAGGATTTGGAATTAAACGAACATCCAGATTCAACCTTTTAGCAAGAAGAGGAAGCACTGAAAAAAGAGGATCCTCATCATCTGAGCTAGCACCTGAAACTACCAGAGTCATTTCAAGATTGGGAGACATCTCCTGCGCTCTACATAGGGCAAGAAGCAGAGGGAGAGGATCCATTTTATCAACAGAAGATAATCTTCCCAAAAAAAATAACAGTATTGCATCTTCATTGATCTTTAATTTAGACCGAATAGCTCGACGACGTTCAACCATACCATCCTGAACAGGCAGCACTGAGCCCATATGAAGTACTTCAAGTTTCGGTAGATTATAACCTCTATCATTCAGTAAAGAAAAATATTGTCTAACAACGCTTAGCGCTGCACGAGAATTACAACCTAAAAGGTCACAGGGGCCCCATCCATCCCAAATATAGTTCTGAAAGCTTGTACCATACCTGCAATAACTTAACGTATGGTTAGGTGCGGTAAGAGGAAAGAGACTAGAAGAAAACCTGTTTCGGGCAACTGCCACATTTACATAATCATCTATTGGATCTGAAAGGTGGCAGACAGTGTATTGAATTGATGCAAGTGAAGAAAGAAGATCACGTCGCGTAAAAGCGCGCAATGCATCTCTACGTAACGCATGTAAGTGGCTATATTTCTTCCAAAGTTGTTCTAATCCTGAAGGATTATCAACAAAAAAATGATAAGAATCAAAAGGGTCAAGGTCCAACAATGCAGACATAAAAAAGGCATTTGCCTTTTTGCGTCCATTTATTGGTCCTTCCTCAAAAAAGGGATGCAGAGATAAAAAAACAGACTTAGACATTGCAGTCAGTTTTACTTCTCAACATTTGGTGGAAGCGCCTGACCACAAACACCTTGCGGAATTGTACGCAGCTGTCCGTTAAGAATATCCTGAACAGACATGTCTCCGCAACCTTGAGGACGAATTCTAGTTAGTTCATACCAAAAATCAGAACAAGCAATACGTAACGACTTTTTATCTTTTACCAAAGTTCCTGGTAAAACATCAGAAACTGGATCAGAAATAATACCGGGTGCAATACATAGTTGCAATGGTAACGATGCGGGATTGTGACAAAAATCAAGCAAAACCTGTGCACCTGGCTTTGGTGTTACGCCGCGAATACGAGCATGAACCATAGCTGCAGGGGAATTCCATTCAATAAAGGAATCTTTTTTGGTAATTTTAGGTGCATATGTGGCAAGGGCGTCATCCTGAGGCTCTGGATTTGCATTTCCTTCAACTATATCATCTAAAACTGTAATAAGAAGTTCAGCACCTAAATCAGCCAGAGTATCATGAAGGGATCCTGAAGTATGATTATCAACTAAAACACTATCAGCAGCGAAAACAGGACCTGAATCAAGCATTTTAGTAATGCGCATTATTGTTACCCCGGCACGAAAACCCGGGCGCCAGCTGTCAATCACAGCACGCTGTATGGGTGCAGCCCCACGATAGGCCGGTAATAGAGAAGCATGAACATTAACACAATCAAGTTTAGGTGTATGCAACACCGCTTCAGGTAAAATGAGACCATATGCAGCTACAGCGAGGAAATCAGGCTGTAAGTCAGCAAGAATTTTCTGCTCGCTGATATCTTTAAGACTATGTGGCTGAAAAACGGGATACCCAAGTTCGAGTGCGCATTTTTTTACGGGCGGCATACATATCCTGTGACCACGACCTGCAGGTCTATCAGGCTGCGTGTATACCCCAACAATCTCTCCTCCATTCCAACGTGCCAGTCTTTTAAGACTAGCAACGCCAAAATCGGGAGTACCCATAAAAACTATACGGCATTTTTTCGCCTGAGCCATTTCTTCACCTTGCTGTCATATAGACTACGTCTGAGTCGGCTTATTTTATCAATAAAAAGTATGCCATCCAGATGGTCATATTCATGCTGAACAATGATAGCCCCAAACCCCTCTAGGTCTTCGTCAATAACAGAACCATCGATATTCAAAGCATTCAAATGCACCATACTCATACGCATTACATCAGCTCTGTAATTCATTGGAACGGAAAGACAACCCTCCTGCTCACTGACAACTTCTTTACCTAAAAAAGTCAACACCGGATTAACCAAAACCCTTGGGTGCCTTTCCTCTTCCTGAGCTGATGCATCCATAACAAGCATACGAATATTTTTACCAACCTGCGGTGCAGCCAAACCAACACCAGGTGCTGCATACATTGTTTCAAGCATATTAGCTGCAAGCTCACGAATCTCGTCTGTAATTACCCCAACAGGCTGGCACACCTGTTTCAGCCGTGGATCAGGATAGGTTACAATATCAAGAATCATAGGGTACTCTACAATCTCTAAGAATTTATAGACTATTTTCCTTCAGGCGCCGGCTGCTCACGCAGGCGTAACCCAAGCTCGCGAAGCTGTTTGGCTGATACAGTTGATGGAGCTTCAGTCATTAGACATGTTGCCTTCTGTGTCTTTGGAAATGCAATAACATCACGAATGCTTGATGAAGAAGAAAGAAGCATTACAAGGCGGTCAAGGCCAAAAGCCAAACCTCCATGGGGCGGTGCACCCTGATCTAGAGCCTTTAGCAGAAAACCAAACTGATGCTCAGCCTGATCATCAGAAAAACCAAGAGCTCTGAACATACGGCGCTGTACTTCGCCTGAATGTATACGTATGGAACCACCACCTACTTCACAGCCGTTTAGAACCATATCATAGGCACGGGCTCGAGCAGATGAAGGATCACTGAGCATAAGATCAAGATGCCCAGGCGCTGGCGATGTGAAAGGATGATGACAGGCTACATAACGCTTTTCCTCATCGTCATATTCATAAAGAGGAAAATCTGTAACCCAGAGAAAATTAAAGGTATGTTCAGGAATAAGTTTGAGATGCTCTCCAAGATGTACACGCAGATTGCCAAGAGCTGCATTGACAATAGCAGGTTCTCCTGCCTGGAAAAAGACAATATCACCCACATTAAGCTGTAAAGCCTCGGCTATAGCAGCGCGCTCACTCTCTGAAAGAAACTTTGCAATGGGTGATTGCCATTCATTCTCTTTAATCTTTATCCATGCAAGTCCTTGTGCACCATAAATTTTGACAAAATCAGTAAACCCATCAATTTCTTTACGAGATAAAGACTCACCTCCAGGAACTTTCATGGCTTTGACCAAAGTGGCGGAAGCAAAAAGCTTGAAGCTAGAATTGCGAACAATTGAAGTTATATCTTTGAGTTCAAGTCCAAAACGTGTATCGGGCTTATCCACACCGTAACGATCCATTGCCTCATCCCAGGTCATACGTGGGAAAGGTGTTGGCAAATCAGTATGCATTACATCACGAAACACACGGGAAATAAGCCCTTCGGCAACAGTCATTACCTGATCTTCGTCGACAAAACTCATTTCAAGATCAACCTGTGTAAATTCAGGTTGACGATCAGCCCGTAAATCCTCATCCCGGAAACAGCGAACAATCTGGAAATAACGCTCCATCCCTGCAACCATCAGTAGTTGCTTGAATAGTTGCGGGGACTGAGGCAGAGCATAAAATTCGCCAATATTAAGACGGCTAGGAACAAGAAAATCTCGTGCACCTTCAGGAGTTGATTTTGTAAGCACAGGGGTTTCAACTTCTATAAACCCCTGTTCGTCAAGAAAACGTCTGGCTGTTTGTGCTACTTTATGACGTAAACGCAAATTAGCCTGCATGCGTGGACGACGCAGGTCTAGATAACGCCAGGCAAGACGCAAATTTTCACCAGCATCAGTTCTATCTTCTATGGGAAAAGGCGGTGTTTTTGAAGTGTTGAGGAGACGCCACTCTAGAACAACAACTTCAACCTCACCAGTTGGCATATTGGTGTTCAGCATACCTTCTGGTCTTGGACGCACCCTACCTTTAACAGCAAGGACATATTCTGAACGCAAAATATGAGCGTATTTATGTGCATCAGGAGCTATATCTGGGCTAAAGACAACCTGAGTAAGACCTTCACGATCACGAAGATCTACAAATATAAGGCCACCGTGATCACGTCTGTACTGTACCCAGCCCATAAGACAAACCATCTGCCCATTGTCCTTAAGGGACAACTGTCCACAGGAATGTGTACGACGCCAGTCACCTAGCTCCACCACATATTTCTGGTGTTCTCTCTGTACGTCCTGTAACTGTGCATCTTGTTCTAAATTAAATTCAGTCATTGCTGTGTAATTCCTTCAGAAGATAATGGAGCGCGTCTATCTGTGGAACGCTTTCCTGTTTTCCGCTAACAAGATTCTTGATAACCACATTGTGCTGAAGTGCCTCATCTGGGCCAAGAATTAAACAATATAAGGCACCTGACTTTCCTGCTTGACGCATTAGGCCCTTAAATCCACTTTCGTTAAAGTTCATTTCTCCAGTTAAACCACCATCACGCAGCTTTTGCGTCAAAAGCCAACCCTGTTCTCGGCTTGTCTGATCCATTGCAATCAAATAAAAATGGAGTTGCTGCTGGTGCGCGTCAGAAAGCATAAGTGCGAGTCTTTCCATGCCACAGGCGAAACCTACCCCAGGCACGTCTGGTCCGCCCAGCAATTTTATCAAGCCATCATAACGTCCACCGCCGGCTACAGCAGCTTGAGCTCCAATACTGTTACTCACAACCTCAAATGTTGTACGACAATAATAATCCAGCCCACGAACAAGTCTATGATCTAACTCATAGTTCAAGCCACGTTCTTGCAAAAGGTGTAAAACGGTTTGAAAATGAGTACGGCACTCTGGACAATTGTAATCCAACAATTTAGGTGCCTGAGCTGTAATATCTCGACAGCCTTGCTGCTTGCAGTCCAACACGCGCAAAGGATTGGTATGCATACGTCGGACACAGTCTTCACAAAGGGAATCAGCAGTCTTGCTGCGTAAATACTCCTGCAAGGCCAACTTATAGTTTTGACGACAGGTGGAGCAGCCAAGAGAATTGATATGAAGAGTTACATCATTAATCCCGAGCTTATCAAGAAAAAGCAAAAGCATGTTGATAAGCTCTGCGTCAGCCAAAGGACTTTGGCTACCTAAACATTCACAGTTTATCTGATGAAACTGACGCATCCGCCCTTTCTGAGGTCGTTCATGGCGAAACATCGGTCCAGTGGTAAATAAACGGCTCACAGATTCTCTGTTGGCTAGACCACTTTCAATATAAGCGCGCATAACACCAGCAGTAGCCTCTGGTCTCAATGTCAGAAGACGGCCCCTGCGATCAGGGAAAGTGTACATCTCTTTTTGAACAACATCAGTTTCTTCACCAATGGAGCGTTGAAAAAGATCCGTAAATTCCAAAAGTGGAGTGCGCAGTTCCACAAAACCGCATCTGCCAAATACTTCTCGTGCAACATTTTCCATATGGGTAAAAATGTTACTCATTGGTGGGAATATATCCGCAAACCCCTTGATGCGTGTCGTAGTCATATTATCTCCAAAAAACTCTATAATCCGATACTACCGTCCAGCACATGGGGTTTCAAGACGATACTTACCACCACTCTCTTCACAAGGCACAGGATAGTTACCATCAAAACATGCTAGACAGTAGGTACTTGGTTTACGCACTGAAGCCAATAATCCTTCAATGCTCAAATAGTGCAATGAATCCACATCAAGTTTACAGCGAATTGCATCAAGATCGTATCGAGCTGCAATAAGCTCTCCACGTGATGAGAAATCTATACCATAGTGACAGGGATACTTCACCGGTGGACTTGAAATACGAATATGAACCTCGCGTGCACCAAGTTCACGCAATTTTTTTACTCGCGTCATCATGGTGGTTCCTCGCACTATGCTATCATCAATAATGCAGATCCGTTTGCCCTCAATTACTTCTTTTACAGGATTAATCTTCACACGTACGCCAAAACTACGCATACTTTGCGATGGTTGAATAAAGGTACGCCCAACATAATGATTACGTATCATGGCATGCTCATAGGGCAAACCTGAATATTGAGCAAAACCGAGTGCCGGATATATGCCTGAATCAGGAAAAGGCATGATAAAATCCACATCTGGCGTGGATTCCTTTGCGAGATTCCAACCCATTTTCTTGCGACAAAGATAAACCTGTTCATCAAAAATACAGGAATCTGGACGAGCAAAATATACAAGCTCAAAAATACACTGGCGTGGCTGTTTGGGTAAAGGTTCCAGCAATGATTCACTGCGTACATCACCATCCTGAACAATGAGAATTTCTCCAGGCTCTACACTGCGAACAAATTGTGCTTCCAAAAGATCAAAAGCACACGTTTCTGAAGCGAATACAGGAGTGCCATCCATATACCCGAAGGAAAGCGGATGAAAACCGTAAGGATCCCTCACAGCTGCCATGACACCATCAACCATTACCAAAAGGCTGTATGCTCCTCGCACACGCGCGCATGTTTCTTTGATGGCACCAGGCAAATTATTATGACGAAGAGCCCGTACCAAAAGATGCATGAATACTTCTGTATCGTTGCCTGTAGAAAAAATGGCCCCCTCTTCCTCCAAATCTTCCCGTAACTCGCCAGCATTTACTAGATTTCCATTGTGCGCCAAGACGATATCATGTCCTTGAAAATGAACACAGAATGGTTGTGCATTACTTCCTACAGAACGGCCTGTAGTAGAATAGCGGACATGCCCGATAGCCATGCGGCCTGGCAATGACTGCAAATCGGCTTCAGAAAAAATATCAGGCACAAGTCCCATGCGTTTGTGCTCGTAAGCCTCACCACCATCCCATGTGACGATGCCCGCGCTTTCCTGACCGCGATGCTGCTGTGCATAGAGACCAAAGTAGGTTAATCGTGCAGCCTCTTCGTGGTCGTATATACCGAACACTCCGCAATCATGCTTTATCATACAACGCTCTTCTTGATGTTAAAGCCCATGAGCAATAGCTGCTTACCTGGTTTTCTTCCGTAATTGCGCAATGCGTTTTTCTATAACAGACACGTTAGGATAACTTTTGAGTGCACGTTCAAAAAAATGCAATGATTCTTTCCTGTTACCTTGCTGTTCAAGAGCATCGGCAAGCATATATTCTGTCATACCAAGAAGCGTTCCTTCTGGCTTGCTTTCAAGTATCTGGCTGCACAAGTCTACAACATGCTTCCATTGTTCCCTAGCCATGTATTGATCTGCGAGGTCAAACATACATACAATTTTATCATGAAACGCCAGAGGCATAGAAATACATTGCAGCAATGCGTGCTCCCCGTCATCAAATTGACGTAATCGCAATTCAATGGCAGCAAGACGGCGGTATCCTTCCATTCGCTGTTCATCTTTAATATTAGCTAGTTCCACATAGGACTTCCATGATTCAGCCGCACGCTCGAAATGCTGCATCTTTTCAGCACATTCACCAATGCGGTACAGGATAACTGCTTTCCTCATTTCGTCATCCGCAAATTCAACCAACATGGTTTCCAACACTTGCAATAATGCGTGCTGGCTCAATCCGTTGGCATTCATGGCGGTCAGGAGATATTGCCAGGCTTCCCAACGAGTGTTTACATCTTGTGAGTCACGCAGATAATGTTCAATCAAACGCTCTGCATGCATCCACTCTTGCCTTGTCAGCGCCGTACGTGCTGCAAAAAGTTCATCAGTTGAAGCAGTGTCTCCATTTCTACATGCACAAAGTAACCCTGCTACTGACAATAAGACAAAACAAAACACTCCTGCTCGCACAATGACATGCAATACAGTCATGCCTCATTACTCCGCAAGATAACTGACCACCTTTTAGCGGATATCTTTATTATCATGCTGAGTATTCTGGGAAGTGTTTGACGCATCCTCCATTTCAGCCGTTTCAGCAGTTGCATCGCGTCCGGTCTGACCTCCCTCGTCCACACGGTCAAAGCCAACCACATGGGCACCTTCATCCAGGCGCACCAGTGTTACTCCCATAGTTGCACGTCCCTTGCTTCGTATATCGTCAACGCCAATACGAACGACCTTATTAGTCGAGGTCAACAAAATAAGACCATCGTTATCACGTACTGGCATGGCCCCTACCACAGGGCCGGTTTTTGTTGTTACCTTGAAATTAATGATGCCTTTGCCACCGCGTGATTGCACCCTGTACAATTCAACATTTGTACGCTTGCCATAGCCGTTGGCAGATATGGACATTATCTCGGTAGATGTATCAACATCCTTGATTATAACACCAGCAACAACACAGTCACTGCGACGCAGAGCAATGCCTTTGACACCCGTGGCTACGCGACCCATTGGGCGCACATCATTGCATGAAAAACGAATGGCAAAACCGTCTGCCGTGACAAGCACTATATGGCTGTTATCACGTACCGGCCGTACTACTACCAATTCGTCATCATCACGAAGACCTACAGCCATAAGACCTGATTTTCGACAGCGCGCATAAAGTGATGCTGAAGAACGCTTAACCATGCCACGTTTTGTGATAAACAGGAAAAATTTGTCTTCAGAGAATTCACGTAAAGCAAGTACGGTTGTCACCCATTCTCCATCTTCTAACGGCAATAAATTATTGATGTGAATTCCCTTTGCGGTACGGCTACCTTCAGGTACCTGATGCACTTTAATCTGGTGCATCCGTCCCTTGTTAGTAAAGAGACAAAGGTATTGGTGATTTGTAGTTGTTAGAAATTCCTGTACATAATCGTCTTCTGAAGTATGCAGAGCCGCAATACCCTTTCCACCACGCCTTTGTTGCTGATAATTCTCAAGCCCTGTTCGTTTCATATAGCCACGTCGAGACAGGGTAATAACTACTTCATCATCGGGAATAAGGTCTTCAATGTTAATATCTGAAAAGGCATCATGCAGTACCTCAGAACGTCTCGGCGTGGCAAACGTATCACGCAGTTCCTTTATTTCGCGCTTAAGTTCTCCACGCAACACTTCAACATTATTCAAAATTGACTTATAGAATTCAATTTTTTGAAGAAGATCCCTGTATTCATTTATGAGTTCTTCGCGTTGAAGTCCTGTGAGTCGCTGCAAACGCATATCAAGAATAGCACGGGCCTGTACTTCAGAAAAATCAAAACGAGCTATCAAGGATGTGCGGGCTTCATCCGGGCTTGCAGAGGCACGAATAAGACGTACCACCTCGTCAATATTGTCAATGGCAATGCGAAGGCCTTCCAAAATATGAGCCCGAGCTTCAGCCTTTTCCAGATCATAACGAGTACGGCGTATTACAACCTCACGCCGATGATCCACAAAACACATCAAGGCAGTTTTAAGATTGAGCAGCTGTGGACGATTGTCTACCACAGCCAGCATATTGATACCGAAACTTGTTTCAAGAGGGGTATACTTATACAGAGAATTGATAACAATATCCGGTATGGTACCGCGTTTGAGATCTATAACAACACGAATTCCCTTGCGGTCTGATTCATCACGCAGATCAGATATTCCATCGATTTTGCGGTCATTGATAAGTGCAGCAATTTTTTCCACCAATACTGCTTTATTCAAACCAAAGGGTATTTCCTTGATTACAATTGCCTGAGAACCCTTTTTTCGCTCTTCCACTTCAAGCCGACCGCGTACCTTTACCGTTCCGCGCCCGGTGTGGTAGGCATCGTACAGCCCTTTACCTGTGTAAATTACACCTCTGGTTGGGAAATCCGGACCCTTCACAAAATCCATGAGGTCATCAATACTACATTGGGGATTGTCCAACAGGTACTGTATGGCGTCGCAGAGTTCACCAAGGTTATGTGGTGGAATATTGGTTGCCATTCCAACGGCTATGCCTGAACTGCCATTAAGGAGAAGATTCGGCACCTTGGTTGGCATTACCGTAGGTTCTTGTAATGTATTGTCGTAATTTGGTCTGAAATCTACGGTATTTTTATCAAGATCTGTCAGAAATTCCTGAGCAAGACGCGACATACGCACTTCGGTATAACGCATGGCCGCCGGTGCATCACCATCAATGGAACCAAAATTGCCCTGACCATCCACCAAAGGATCTCGCATGGAGAAATCCTGTGCCATACGCACTATGGCATCGTATACTGCAGAATCTCCATGAGGATGATACTTACCTATAACATCACCGACAATACGGGCGGATTTTTTGTGTGGCCGGTTCCAGTTATTGCCCAGTTCATACTGGGCGAACATAATGCGCCGATGTACTGGTTTCAAACCATCACGTGCATCAGGTATGGCACGGCCGATGATTACTGAAAGCGAGTATTCAAGGTACGACTGGCGCAGTTCTTTCTCTATGCTTACTTGCCTGATATCTGTTTCTGCCATATGTACCTGCCGATTTAAATATCCAGTTCCTGCACAGTCAAAGCATTCCGCTCAATAAAATCACGGCGTGGTTCTACGCGATCTCCCATGAGTTCCTCAAAAGCATCAGAGGCCTCATTGGCATCCTCAACAGAAACCTGCAGGAGAACACGGTTTTCAGGGTTCATTGTAGTTACCCATAGTTGATCGGGATTCATTTCACCCAAGCCCTTGTACCGTTGGATATTGATACCTTTACGGGCTTCCTCAAGCACAAGATGCATAAGAATAAAAATATCTTCAGAAGGAACCTCACCCTCTTTGCGACGAAGGGTGAAGGTCAGACCGCCGCATTCTTCACGTATATCATTAAAGAGCTGCCAAGTGCGACGATAAAGACGTGATTGAAAAAATTCCATGCCACGTCTGGTGTGATGTCCACCAGTACTTTCAAATAAAACAAAAAGTCTGTCTTCATCTTCTTCACTGTGTTCACGCTCAAGATGTAAAATATACTTATGCTCTGCCAGCCATTCCATAAAATTGCTGTTTGTGTCTTCAAGAATGTTCTGGTCTAATAGGGTATCATACGTTACGAGAGCCAAAAAGAGTTCTCGCGGCATGCCTGCCAGTTCAGCTTCATTAATACAATTTTGAATTTTCTCTATACGCTCCATAAAAGTAATCAGCTTTGGCCCTGAATATTCTTTACCATTAGCTGCAGCAACAGTGATATCTTCACTGACACGCTTGAGCAGAAATGCATTAAGTTCCGGATCATCCTTGATAAACTTCTCCATACGCGAATTATGAACGCGATAGAGGGGCGGCTGGGCTATATATACAAACCCGCGTTCAACCATTTCCTGATACTGACGGAAGAAAAAAGTTAACAAAAGCGTTCTAATATGTGCTCCATCAACATCGGCATCCGTCATAATTATTATTTTGTGATAGCGTAGCTTGTTCAGATCTGTATCTTCATCGCCAATACCGGCTCCCATGGCTGTTATAAGCGCTTTAACTTCTTTATTTGCCAGCATGCGGTCAAAACGCGTACGTTCTGTATTCAGAATTTTGCCGCGTAATGGTAAAATAGCCTGAATACGTGGATTGCGACCCTGCTTGGCCGAACCTCCTGCAGAGTCACCCTCTACAATAAAAAGTTCAGATTCTGCAGGATCTTTGCTTTGGCAATCAGCAAGTTTTCCTGGTAACGCATTGTCCGTTAAGGCTCCCTTACGGCGTACCAACTCCTTAGCGCGTCTTGCGGCGTCCCTAGCATGTGCTGCATCTACGGCCTTTTCAATAATTAACCGTATATCTTTGGGATTTTCTGCAAAATAGACGTTAAGCCTGTCATAGATAACACCAGCAACAATACCTGCCACTTCACTATTGCCAAGTTTTGTTTTTGTCTGTCCCTCAAACTGTGGCTGGGGTAATTTAACACTGATAACAGCAGTCAGGCCCTCACGAACGTCATCGCCAGACAGGGTCAAATTTTTCAGCTTTTTTACAAGATCCTGTTGTCCTTTGATGTATCCGTTGATAGCGCGTGTAAGAGCAGTACGAAAACCGACAAGATGCGTCCCACCTTCTTTTGTACGAATGTTGTTAGCAAAAGTAAGTATATTCTCTTTATATCCAGCATTGTACTGAAGAGCAAAATCGACAGTTACATTATCTATAACACCTTCATCATAAATAATGGCATGTATACCTTGCTCACCGGAATTAAGATCAGCTACAAATTGACGTATTCCACCTTCAGCATGAAAAACATGGGTTTCACCTATGCGTTCGTCTATGCATTCAATTGTGAGTCCCTTGTTGAGATATGCCAATTCCTCAAAACGTTTTTTCAATGTATCATAGGAAAATTCAAGCACTTCAAAAATTTGTTCATCAGGGCGAAAGCGTACTGTAGTACCATGACCTTCCACCCCCTCACCAATAACAGCCAGATCATCCTGAGGTACACCACGCACATAATGCTGACGATAGCGTTTTCCGTCACGTCGTACTGTAACTGTAAGGGCTTCGGAAAGAGCATTTACACAGGAAACACCGACACCATGCAGCCCGCCGGAAACCTTATAACTCGTATTATCAAATTTACCACCTGCATGCAGCTTGGTCATAACTACCTGCACTGCAGGAACACCTTCTTTAGGATGAATATCCACAGGTATGCCGCGACCATTATCCCGCACAGTGACACTATTATCCCCATGCAAAATCACGGTAATACGCGAGCAGTAACCTGCCATGGCTTCGTCGATGGAATTATCTACCACCTCGTACACCAGATGGTGCAAACCACGTGTATCTGTACTGCCAATATACATGGCAGGACGTTTACGTACCGCTGAAAGTCCTTCTAAAATAGTGATGGAAGAGGCATTATATCCGCCGTTATCGTTCTCAGGAAACATTAAACGTCTTCCTCACTATAATAAGCGGTTTCAGAAATTTTCATGGGCATAATAATGACTGTATAATTTGCATCTTCTGCACCACGAATACCACAAGGCCCCTCTGACTCCGTAAGCATCATATCCACCTTTGCGGAAATAAAATGTCCCAAAACATCCAGCAGATTACGTGTAGGAAAAGCAATGCGGCTTATATCGCCGTCGTACTGCACTTCAATGCTCTCATCGGCAGAGCCTATCTCCTGCCCCTGAACGGAAAGCCTGACTTCTGAAGAAGAAATATCCATATAGGTACAGCGATCATTCTCAGTATTAAAAATAAGTATACGACTAAGAGCATCCATAATTTCTTTACGGTCAAGCGTCATTGGATGCATATCTTCTGCAGCAAGTCTGCTCATAAATGTACTGTAATCAGGATAATCATATGCAGCTCGAGGTAAACTGAGCGTTTCAGTTTTGTTGATATTACGAAAATATAAACGTTTTTCAGTTATATTCAGTTCTATTTCATCTGGAGAAAGCCATTTTTTTATATCCTGCAAGTATTTTTTCTGAATGAGAATACCATTTTGTGGAAGTCTTGAAGCTAATTCATCATGAGTAAAGGAAACCAAAGCAAAAAGATAACCATTGAGCCCACACACATCAATATTACCATTTTGATAAGGCTTCATATACAGGCAAGCAATGGCGTCCATGGCATCGTCATCACTTATACAAAAGGTTATTTTATCCAAAATATCCTGTAAAAAATCTCCTGACCACGTTACAGCATTTTCAGTTGGAAAATCTGAAAAATTCTGAAACCATTCTTCCCCATTTATGGGTAATTTGTATGTGCGACGCCCTTGTTTTAGTAACATATTTCCAGAAGTGGTATCTGCAGTAATATGCAAAAGACCAGATGGTAATTGACGTACAAGATCTACGAATGCTCTTCCTTGCACTCCTACAAGACCTGGTTCTTCCACCTCTGCCTCATATTTTCCCGTAAACTCAATGTTTGCATCTGTGGCCATAACCGATATATGCCCTTCTTCAGCCTTAAGCCAGATAGAACGCAAATATTGAGCTCCTGCCTTAGCTGGTATGACTGAAACAGCTTTAAGCAGCCCGTCAATGATGTGTTCTTTATTAACAGTAAGTTTCATAAAAATTCCTTGTTGCTATTATTAATGGCTGTTACTTTGTTATAAAGTGATTTAACAATTTGATATAACAATAAAAATTAAAATTTATATGGTGTAAAACAAAGGACGTTTATGACAGTATTTTCTTTTCATGTTCTGCCATTGGGAGGTATTAGTCATTTTGTTCCAAGATTGCTAAAAAATTTTTTACACTTTTGTCTGTAAGTAATAATTTTTTAATTTTTTTAACAGCATGGATAACCGTGCTATGGTCCTTTCCTCCAAAAGCCTTGCCAAGTTCAGGGTAGGATAGTCCAAGTTTCTGACGGCAAATATACATGGCAAGCTGCCGTGCTCGCACGAGATCGGGACTACGCTTATTACCCAGCACGTCTTCAGGGCGAAGATGCATTGAGCGTGATACATTCCCAATGATTTCCATACACCCTGGTGTGGTTTCAGCCACACTTGTACGCATGATGTTTTCGAGATCAGCGTGAGAGAGCTTGGAACCGGTAAAGGAATAAAAAGCTGTCACCTTGCGTACCAATCCCTGTAAAAGCCGGAATTGCGGGCAGCGCTGGGCAATAAGCAGCAATTGATCATGATCCAGATGAAGGTTTTCTTTGTTGACAGATTGCAGGTAGCGCATACGTATATCTAAATCCGGTTCCATGAGTTCAACAATCAGACCACTTTCGAGTCGTGAAAGCAACCGTTCATCCAACGATTTACATGAATGTGCAGAACCAAGGCATGTTAATGCAATCTGGTGTTTTCCATCACGAGGACAAGCATCAATACATGCAGTAAGTTTTCTCTGCCATGTGATGCTTTCTGTGAGATATTGAATATCATCTAAAAGAAGAGCGTCATATTGCTGCCAAAAAATGTCAGGATTAGATGCCCACAGGCTGTTTTCTCCACATGAGCGAGAGGCCTCAGTATATATGATATGGCAATGTCTTTCGTGAAATGCGACTGCCATGGATTGCAAAAGATGGCTTTTTCCTGTACCGCTTTTTCCACATAGTAAAAATGGAATATAATTGCCAGTTGATTCTTTTCCAGCTATTTCCTTTGCAATAGCTAATGGAAATGCATTTTTGTTATTGGCAATAAATGTTGAAAAATGATTATCACTAGAAGGATTTTTTTGTTGTTTTATAATTAAACTTCTATTTGAAAAAGTATTTTCTATTACATAATTATTGTGTTGTTTTTCTATTTTTATTATTTGATTATCATTATGATGATAATTTTGAATTGATTTTTCATAAATAATTTGTGGTACATTTTTTTTATTAAAATAAATTGCAATTATTTCTTCAAAAATATCTTTTTTTTGAATATAAAACCAATCTGCGTAGTACATATGTGGAAATTGCACATATACAGTAGTTTTATCCTGACGAATTGTTAGGCAGTCTAGCCAGGTATCATCAATTTCCTTTTGTGACAAAATTGCTTGTAATTTTTTTTTGAGCATAGATAAGCCGTTTGCGCGTAAACATCGAAGAACTGCAGAAATAACAACTGACTGTTTGTTTCACACTGCCAGGCTTTCTGCTTGGAAGAAGAAAAATTACTATAGTCGAAAAATGCCGTCAAAACAAGTGGCCGGTTTGCCTGTAAACCGACTATCTGTGCGCTATGTCCGGTATTTTTGTCATCAGGGCGCTGTGACCTGCCTCTGGACATAGTTGTTTATGCCAGCTATACAAAAGTAATGAGAAGTTTTTTGCTTATTGTTTTAATTGTTTTTTTATCAGTTGCTGCTCTGTTTGCCCATGACGATGCCTTACTGAATAAAACTGATATGGGGCAGGCATCGGATACGCAGGAAACTAAAAATGATTCTGAAACAGCGCAGACTGAACAGCAATCAAGCGAAGATACAGTTGGCAACAACGACGATACTGTCGGTACGGCGTCAGTCTCTGAGCCGGAAGAGAAAGCTCCAGACAACAATGTCAAGACAGGTGATGAACTGATCACAGGCACTATAGGAAAGGGAGATACCATTACCAAAATATTAAGTGACGCCGGTAGTGAAGACGTGCAGAAATATGTGTCTGCTGCACGACGCGTTTTTTCCATGCGTGCCTTTCGTGAGGGACAGCCGTACATAGTAATCACAGATGCTGCCACAGGTCGCGTAAAGCGTTTTGAATACGAAATTGACAGTCATCGGCGACTTATTGTTGAGGGATTAGAGGCAGCCAATGCCCGTGTAGAGGCTATTGAATATACGGTTTTGTTAAGTTGTATTAGTGCCGTTATTGATGACAATCTGTTTCAAGCTGTGGCAGACGTTAGTGAGAGTCCACAACTTGCCATAAAGCTTGCGGACTTGTTTGGTTCTGAAATAAATTTTGTTCGGGATTTACAGCACGGCGACGCATTTTCTGTTCTTGTAGAGAAGCGTTACCGCAATGGTGAATACAAGGGCTATGGTCGCATATTGGCAGCGCGTTTCATAAATAAGGGTAAAAAATATGAAGCGTTTCTGTTTCGCGACGGCAATGGTCCTGCCCATTATTACAATCGCAAGGGAGAAAACCTGCATAAAAGTTTTCTGCAGGCGCCGCTTGCAGTAACCCGTATTACATCGCGTTTTTCAAAAAATCGCATGCATCCCATACTTGGGTACAGCAGGCCCCATGAAGGGGTGGATTATGGTGCGCCCACTGGCACTCCCGTGAAAGCGGTAGGTGAAGGTGTTATATCGTTTCACGGATGGTCTGGCGGATATGGCAACCAGATCATAGTAAAACACAGTGGCGGACTTGAGTCCATGTATTCCCATCTTTCGGGTTTTGCCCGTGGCCTTAAAAACGGTCAGGCTGTGCGACAGGGGCAGGTTATTGGTTTTGTCGGAAGCACCGGACTTGCAACCGGCCCGCATCTAGACTTTCGTCTGCGGCAGGGTGGCAAATTCATCAATCCTTCCACAGCCATAAATCCACGCGGTGCACCGGTAAGCAGAAAAAATATTGCTGCATTCACACGGACCATGGAAGCTGAAGAAGCTTTGTTGAAGGGGGAAAAGCCATTTTCTGAATATGAGGCAAACAGTATTGTGCCCGAGCGGCCTTCTCTTCCCACGCAGGAACAGGTGCAACAGACTGAAGAAAAACGCCATATCAAAGAAAAAGATCGCAAAGAAAGAAAGAAAAAACGGCGCAGGGGAAAAAAATAGGGGAGGGCTCATAAGCACCTCCCCTTATCATATTCAACAATGCGTTAATTGCTCTCGTTTTCCTCTTGAGCCTGTTTCAACAGGTCACCGAGATTCTGTCCTGCTTCCTGCGGGCCTGAATGGAATTCCTTGGGCTTCCGATGTTCTTCTTCGTCCTTAATTTGTTTGATGGAAAGGCCAAGACGCCGTTCTTCAGCACTTACATGGATGACTTTGGCCTGAATTTCCTGACCTTCCTTGTACATTTCAGCAGGTGTCTTGACCTTCTTGCTGGAAAGTTCAGAAACATGCACAAGACCTTCAATGCCTTCCTCTACTTCAACAAACAGGCCAAAGTCTGTTATGTTGGTCACTATGCCTTTGACGGTGCAGCCTACGGGGTAGGTTGTGGGCACATGACCCCACGGGTCATCGACCAGCTGCTTAATACCAAGGGTGAACTTTTCGTTCTCCTGATCAACAGTGAGCACCTTGGCCTGCACGGTATCGCCCACCTTATACAGTTCGTTGGGGTGGCGGATTTTCTTGGTCCAAGAAATATCAGAAACGTGAATAAGCCCGTCTATGCCATCCTCAATACCAATGAACATGCCAAATTCTGTAATATTCTTGATAACGCCCTCAAGAATGGTGCCTTCAGGATATTTTTCGGCCACCAGTTCCCAGGGATTGGGACGTACCTGTTTCATTCCCAGGCTGATGCGTTTTTTCTCCCCGTCAACGCCCAGAATGATCACTTCCACCTCATCTCCGGTATGCACCATTTGAGAGGGATGGCGGAGCTTACGCGTCCATGACATTTCAGATATATGTACCAGGCCTTCCACTCCCGGTTCCAGTTCAACAAATGCGCCATAATCCACCAGGTTGGTGACTTTTCCGGTACATTTGGTGCCTTCAGGGAAGCGGGCAGAGATGTCCTGCCACGGGTCGGGCACAAGCTGCTTGAGGCCAAGAGATACTTTGTTGTTATCGCGATCAAAGGAAAGTACCTTGAGGGTCAATTCCTGACCGATCTGGATCATTTCCTTGGGGTGACGGATGCGCTTCCAGCTCATGTCAGTAATGTGCAGTAGGCCATCCAGACCTCCGAGATCGACAAAGACACCATATTCAGTGATATTTTTTGCCTTGCCGGTGACAATTTGGCCTTCCTCAAGGGTGCGTAGTAAATCCTGCCGTTTAGAGTCGCGCTCTTCTTCCAGCAGCACACGCCGGGATACAATGACATTGCTGCGACGGCGGTTGATTTTAAGCACGCGGAATTCAAATTCCTGGTTGACAAGAGCGTCCATGTCAGGCACGGGTCGCAGATCCACATGGGAGCCGGGCAAAAAGGCCTCCACCCCGTTAATGTCCACAGTATAGCCGCCTTTGATGCGGCGCATAATGTGGCCTTTGACAACCCTGTTGTTTTCCTGCACGTCTTCAAGCTGGTCAAAGACCTGCATGCGTTTGGCTTTTTCAAACGAACGGGTGATGGTGCCGTCGCTTTCGTTCTTGCGAACAACAAAGACGTCCACCTTATCGCCTACCTTGACGTTGATATTGCCTGCGGCATCTCTGAACTCAGCCGTGGGAATCTGTCCCTCGGATTTGAAATTCACGTCCACAAGCACGTTGTCGTCATCCACGCGGACGATTTCGCCCTTTGTGATGGAGCCTTCTTCAAGGTCGCCAAAGTCGGGATTAAGATAGTTTTCAAGAGCACTCTCGAAATTCATTTCGGAATCGTGCCCGGTTTCCAAACCTGCCATAAGTCCAGCCTCCAAACATAATTTCCCCAATAGGAGAGAGCGCATACGTAGCAGCATTTGTAAAAAAGAACAAGAAAAAATGCGCTCAAATCGGCTGTGGAAGCGGAAAAATCGTCCTTACGACAAGTTTCTTGACATTTTTTTTGCAAGGTTGTTTGCTGCCTTTTGACATGGCGGGGAACTCCGTGAAATTCGGAGACAGTCGCGCTGCGGTATGAAGGGACGAAGTTTCAGCGTTTCTGCCCATGGTCAGTTGGCCTGTGGCGGTACGGCAAAGCCAGTCGTGAATACGGCGAAGGCGAAACCAAGGCAGGGATTATTCTCCCACATCCTTCAAGTCCGAATATCCGCCGGTCAATCACATCAACCTGGTCAACGCGTTATTGAGGAGGTTGCCATGCTGCGCACTTCGCGTTCTATGCCCGTTTTTTTGCCGAGTCTTTTGCTGACACTGATGCTTTTTGCATTGGGTGCCTGCGCCCACAAACAGGTTACCACTGATAACCCTGCCGCTGAGGGAGTATTGCTGGTGGCCTTTGGTACCAGCGTGCCCGAAGCCATGGAATCCATGCACGCGGTTGATGCCGCCTTTAAGGCGGCTTTTCCCAATGAGCCTGTGGTTTGGGCCTATACTTCACAGATTATACGCAAGAAGATCGCCGAACAAGGCCGGCCCGTAGGTGGCATTAGTGAAGGGCTGGCCAAGCTGGCAGCACAAGGGGTGCGCGTGGTGCGTGTGCAGTCCCTTCATGTCATGGCAGGTCAGGAATTTTCTGCACTTGAGCGGGCTGTCCTTCTTGATGTGAAGAAACATCCCGATCGTTTTGAGGCCGTTTTCCTTGGGCGCCCTATGTTGGAATCACGGGAGGATGCAAATGCCCTAGCACAGGCCGTACTGGCAGACGTGCGCCCCATGCGTGCCAGGGGTGAGGCTCTGGTTCTTATGGGTCATGGGCAGGAGCATGGCCGTGCTGGCCTGACTCTTGAAGGCGCGAGAACGGTCTTCAAAGATGCTGACCGCAATGTTTTTATGGCTACAGTGGAAGGCGCACGTGGATTTGAAGAATTGCTGGCAGAACTCAAGGCCAGCAGGGTAAAAAAGGTCATTTTGGAACCTCTAATGCTTGTGGCAGGTGACCATGCCCGCAATGACCTGGCTGGTGAGGAAGAGGATTCCTGGGCCTCGCAACTGGTCAAGGCAGGCATAACCACAAGGGCCAATCTCAAGGGTTTGGGGCAGATTCCCGGTGCGTGTGATATTCTTATACGCCATGCTAAAGAGAGTACCGACGATTTGACCAAGGAACCCCGCAAGCAGTAACTGTCACCGGGGTCATTTCTTTTTCTATCGATGAACGGAATATTATACGGCGTGGGTGTAGGCCCTGGCGCGCCCGATCTTATGACCTTGCGTGCTGTGAAAGTGCTGCAGCAGGTGGACGTTATACTGGCGGCCGCTTCGCCACGGAACGAACATTCTGCTGCGTTGGCCATAGCGCGGCCGCATTTGCGGCCGGAAGCGCGCGTTGAGCGTTTGGATTTTCCGATGACGCGTGATGCACGTGCCAGAGAGCGCGCATGGTCTGCGGCAGCGCAGACCACGCGCACTATTTTGGAAAGCGGCCAAAGCGCGGCCTTTCTGACTGTTGGCGATCCCCTCATTTACAGCACATTTGGCTATCTCATGCGCACATTGCAGGCAATGGCACCCCATATTAAGATAGAAATAGTGCCTGGTATAACTTCATACCAAGCTGCTGCTGCGCGCGCGCGCGCTGTACTGTGTGAAGATGATGAAAGTCTGCTTATGCTGCCGGGCATCAAAAGCCGTGAACAGCTCGAGACAGCCCTGCGGCAGACGGAGAGTGCGGTTATTCTCAAGGCATACCGCAATCTGCCAGCCATTGCCGCGGCAATGGCTGGCAGCGGACGCCTGGATGGCTGTATTTTTGCAAGCCTTGTGGAACGCCCTGGCGAGGTCATACGTGCAGGCATTCCCGATGGTGAAGCTGCGCCTCCTTATATGAGTCTTATACTCAGTCGCAATGGGCGCAAAACATAATATGCTTTATCTTTTATCCACCACACGTTTTGATTTGCTGAACGTCCGCGGCAGGCTGGCATAGTCTGCCACTTTTACTTCAATGCGTGCCAGGATGGCCTTGCGCAGGCGCTCTTCCAGTGCTGCGGCCAGAGCAGCGTCATTACCGGCGCTTTCCTCCTGCCCGCGCTCTACAGTAAGCGTCATGTGGTCCAGGGCATGATCGTCACGAGTCAGTTCTACCTGGTATTCGCCGGCCAGTTCCGCAAACTGACCGATAACATCCATGAGCTGCCCTGGGTAGATGTTGACGCCGCGGTAGATAATCATGTCGTCTGAACGGCCAAGAATGCGATCATGCCTTGGCATATTGAGCCCACAACTGCAACGTCCAGGCAAAAGGCGCGATAGGTCGTGAGTGCGGTAGCGCAGAAGAGGTACAGCTTCCTTGCATAAGCTGGTGACCACCATTTCACCTACTTCGCCTTCAGGTACTGGCTGTAGGGTTTCCGGGTCAAGTATTTCGATGATGAACAGGTCCGCCCAGTAGTGCAGGCCATTGTGTTCATTGCAGTCGATGGACGTGCCGGGGCCGTACATTTCCGTCATACCGCCAATATCATAACAGCCTTCAAGCCCAAGCTTGCTTTCAATGGCGATACGCATTTTTTCGCTGCGTGTTTCTGAACCGCAGACCATACGCTTCAGTTTGAGTTTGTCACGCAGGCCGGCACGTTCAACTTCTTCAGAAAGCAGCAGCGCCATGGATGCCGTGGCCGTGAACCCCGTGGCCCCCAGATCCTGCAACAGTTGTAGGTGCATTTCCAGATTGCCAGGTCCCACAGGCACAGTGAGCATACCCAGACGCTCACTTCCCGCCTGAAATCCCGCGCCAGCGGTCCACAAGCCATAGCCAACGGCTAGCTGCATGCGGTCTTCAGGCGTGAAACCTGCTAACTCGTAACAGCGGGCGATTTGCAGGCTGAAGGTATCCAAGTCGCGCTTTGTGTACGCCAGTATCTTACGCTTGCCTGTTGTACCGCTGGATGCGTGGATGCGCACCACCTCGCTGGGGGACACGCAGAGCAGGGGCAGGGGATAGCCTTCCCGCAGATCGTCAGCATCCACCGTGGGCAGACGGCGTAAATCCTCAATGGTTGTGATGTCTTCAGGCTGTGCGCCACAGGCCTGCATTTTTGCCCGGTACTGGGGCGCATTCCAGGCCTGGCGCACCGTATAGCGCAGGCCTTCCATTTGCTTTTTGTGGATTTCGTCATCTGTAAGCTGCGGGATGAAGCGGTAGGGCATGTGGCACTCCTTTACCAGGTTTTGCGCTGCATACGACGGGCAGCTGTACGTCTGTGTGCGGCACCAACATGGTGTGTCCTCTGCTTATGCGATGCACAGCATTGAGTCAATGATATATGGATGGCATCGTCGTCCATGTCAGGGACGCAGCAGATCCGGGTGGTATTCGCCTATGGATACATAGAGGGCCGCCAGAGCTGTGAGAAAATCTGCACGGGCGGCGGTCAGTTCCGCCTCTGCCACGGCGAGGTTCGCAGAGGCGTCCAAAACATCAAAGTTGGTGCCTACCTGTTCCTTATAGCGGCCCTGAGCTACCCTGAATGCCTCTGTAGACTGCTCCACGCTTTTTTCAGAGACTGCAATGCGTTCTGCCGCTTCGCGTACGGCCAGAAATTTGGATTTGACGTCGTAGCCCACGTTGAGTTTCAGTTCTTCCTCTGCATAGCGCATCTTGGTTACAAGGGCACCAGCTTGCTTATCCGCATAATATGTGGTTCCCCACTGGAAGACCTCCCATGTGGCGCGGGCACCTACTTCCCATGTTTGGGCGCGGGAGCCGAATTCCCCGGCTGCCTGAAGGTCCGGCCTGTTGCCTGTCTGGGTCATGTTCCAGTATGCCTCAATCTGCGGGTAGTATCCTGCCTGCACTTCCTTTTGGGATTTGCGTGATATATCCACAGACAGCGCCGCCATATATATATCGGGCCGTTGCCGGTAGGCTGCTGCCAGGCATTGCTCCAGTGAGCGGCCAAAAGGCACTTGTGTGAGCTTGCCGGTGTAGCGTATCTTGCTATGGGCTGGCAGGCCCATGAGGGTATTGAGTCGCGCAAGGCATGTATCCCTGCTGTTTTCCATTTGTATGAGCGTATTTTCCGCTTTATGCACATCCACTTCGGCCTGCAGCACATCCAGCCGGGGGCGCAGGCCAACCTTGTAAAAGGCTGTGGTTATACGCAGCTGGTCCTGCAAACGCTGCAGTGCTTCCCGCCGGCTGCGCGCATGATCTTCATAGCGCAGATAATTGAGGAATTCTGTCTGCACGCTTTCGGTCATTTCCAGTTCGGCCTTGCGCACGGCTGCCTTGTCATTTTCTGCCTGGAGCGCGGTGCGCTGATAGGCGGCCAGCAGGCGGAAACCCTGAAAAACGGGCTGTGAAACCTCCACTGCCCAGGAATAGGTGCCACGTTCCGGCGTACGTGAGGCAGAAGAATCCGGGTCAGTGTCGCGTTGTTGTTTGATGACAGAATATGACATGCCTAGACGGGGACCAAAGGCACCACGCTGGGATTTGCGTGCCGCTTCGGAAGCCTGCTGTTGCGCTTCTTGCGCACCGAGACCGGGATTGTTGCGCAGGGCGCGTTCCACGGCTTCGGCCATGGACACTGGCCCTGTAGGTGGAGGAAGGGGTTTCGTGGCAAGTGTGCGGCCCGTACGCAGTGGCGATGCTGCCTGCGTGTGGCGTGTTTCACGGGCCCAGGCCGGGTCGGTGACGAGCCAGCATGCGAGCAAAAAACAGAGTATATCGCCGCACAAAAGGCGATAGCGGCGGGTTTTCATAACTGTATCCTCCCGAACGCAGGGTACAATCCTGTGCAGGGAGGGGGCAAGAGAAAAGTCTGTATTCTGCGCACTGCGGGGCTGCCCGCCGCCTGTGCCTAGCCCCAGGCTGCAGTGACCAGATCGTACAGTTTGTCGGCCAATGCCTTCAGGTCGGGCTTGGCAAACTCCGCATCCGCATTCACTACAGCGCACTTCTTGGCCAGGCTTTCGTTGATCATGGATGAAAAGATAGCCACAGGCAGAGCCTTGAGGATGGGGTCTTCCTTAATGTTCTTACACAGGGCAAGGCCATCCATAGAAGGCATCTCGATATCCGTGATGATACCGTGCAGAAAATCCTGTATGGGTCGGTTTTCCTCTTCGCAGCGACGGCGCAGTTCGCGCAAATATTCCCAAGCTTCCAGGCCGTTAACCCTCTGCTCAACCTCGAAACGGCCTTCCTTTACGAGCAAGTCGCGCAGGAGCTTGCGTATGCTGCGGGAATCGTCCACATGCAGAATGTTATAGGTTTTGTTTACCTCCTTCACCATTTCGGCGTCGTCAAAGCGCATGGCCATGGTGGGGTGCAATTCGGCCACGATGGCTTCCAGATCCAGCAAAAATATGACCCTGTCTTCCAGACGCACCACACCCGTTACGGAGCTGCGGCTCATATTTTGTAAATACTGACCTGGTGCCTCCACATCTGTCCAGCTCAGGCGGTAGATGCGGTTGACGCCGGAAACCAGAAAGGCCGTACACAACTCGTTGAATTCCGTAACGATGACTTTGGCATCTTCGTTGTCAATGGGCGGACTGTCCAGAAAGAGCGCCATGTCGATGAGCGGTACCACGCGGTTGTTGCGGTGCAGGAAGGCCCCCAGAATGGCCGGATGGCGCATTTCCGGCATGGCTGTCACCGGCTGGCGTCGGCCGATTTCCACGACTTTAGCGACGTTGAGGCCATAGTGGGCCTCATACCCATCTTGATTGACATAGAATTCGACAATTTCCAGCTCATTAGTGCCGGTTTCCAGCAAAATATTTGTCTGCGACATAGCCAAACTCCGTTCCGCGCAGCCCCACCATCAAGGCGCAGCCACATGTACCCACGTTTTCTGCTCTGCCGCTCTTATCGGTAACAATGAACAAACACTTAACCGTCAGGGCTGAAAGTGCAGTGCAGAAGGAAGGATTGTGTCAACCCTGGCTGGGCGCGTCCGTAAACAGCCGTGTGGATATATAGCGCTCGCCCGTATCGCAGACAAAGGTGACGATGTTTTTGCCCTGCATTTCGGGGCGTGCCGCCACATCCAGCGCGGCACGCACATTGGCCCCGGTGGAGACGCCGGCCACCACTCCGTGATGCATGAGTATGCGCGCTGTTTTCAGGGCCTGTTCCCCATCCATACGCAACACTTCGTCCAGCAGAGATCGGTCGAGTATTTCCGGAACAAAGCCCGCGCCAATACCCTGAATGATGTGTGGGCCAGGGCAGCCCCCTGAGAGAACCGGGGATGCGTCAGGCTCCACAGCAATCACCTTGAAGCCGGGGATGCGTTCCTTGAGGTACCGTCCCACCCCGGTGATGGATGAACCCGACCCCACACCAGCGACCAGCACATCCATTTTGCCCACGCTGTCACGAAAGATTTCCGGGCCAGTGGTTTTGTAGTGGGCCTGTACAGCCTGGGGGTTGGTGAACTGGCCGAGGATAAGGCCTTCCCGTTCTTTTGCAATGCGTTTGGCACAGGCCACGGCACCAGTCATACCTTCCTTTGCAGGGGTAAGCACCAGTTCCGCGCCAAGAGCGGCAAGCAGGTTGCGCCGTTCCAGACTCATGGATTCGGGCATGGTCAGCACGCAGTGCAGGCCACGCACGGCGGCTACAAGGGCCATGCCGATGCCCATATTGCCACTGGTTGCTTCTACCAGCAGACCGCCGGGTTCTATCAGCCCTTCGTCCATGGCATCAGTGATGAGGTGAAAGGCCACGCGGTCCTTAATAGAACCGCCAGGATTGCGGTTTTCGAGCTTGAGCCAGACTGTGCCCGGCAAATCTGCCGAGAGGTCCAGGCGCAGCAGGGGGGTATTGCCAATGGCCTGCAGAATGTGCGTCAGCATAGGGCGTACCTAATTGGTAAAGAATCTGTCGGCTAAACAGATTGTTGCGGCGTTGGATGGAGGCGTGCCGGCTGATTAGGCAAAACGGCTGGCCCCGGTGATGAGTACCATGTCGGTGGGCACATTTTCGTGTATGCCCACGGTGGTTGTTTTGACCTTGGCAATTTTGTCCACCACATCCATGCCGTCGGTCACCTGACCAAAAACACAGTATCCCCAGCCGTCCGGTGTTGGCGCTGTAAAATCCAGAAAATCGTTATCCACCAGATTGATGAAAAACTGGGCCGAGGCGCTGTGCGGGTCGCGCGTACGGGCCATGGCAATGGTGCCGCGCACGTTTTTCAGCCCATTGTCGGCTTCGTTGGGCACAGGTTCCCTGGTGGGTTTCTCATCCATGCGTGCGCCGAGCCCGCCGCCCTGAATCATGAAGCCTGGAATGACCCGGTGAAAAATAGTGTTGGAATAGAAGCCGTCATCCACATATTGCAGAAAGTTGGCGACGGTTTTGGGGGCCTTGTCGGCAAAAAGTTCTATGAGAATGTCGCCGGAAGTGGTCTCCAGCAGAATCGTGGGATTGTCAGCCATGGATGCTCCTTGGTGTTGGTGTTGCTGGCTTTATCTATATGTCATGGCCTTCAAGATGACAATGCCCGCTGAAGGGTATAGACTGCAGTATGTCACATACTCCTTCCTCCCCAGCCGCGTACGCCCAGAGGCAGGCCCTTCTTCCGGGGCTGGAATGCCCAGAACGGAGCAGCCATCTGCCCCCCGAGGCCCATGTGCCCCACATGCAGCAAGCCCTGCTTGCCTGGTTTGCCACCCATAAACGCCCCCTGCCCTGGAGAGTTAGCTATACACCCTATGAGGTCTGGATTTCTGAAATCATGCTCCAGCAGACGCAGATGGAGCGCGGGGTGGTCTATTTCAGACGCTGGATGGAACGCTTTCCTAATATTGCCACTCTGGCCGCCGCAGATGAGGAGACGGTGCTGCGGTACTGGGAGGGGTTGGGTTACTATTCCCGCGCACGGCATGTGCTGGCAGCGGCCCGCCGCATTCGTGACATGCACGGGGGGGTGTTCCCTGCCCGTCTGGAGGACATCCGCGCTCTGCCGGGCGTTGGTCCGTATACAGCGGGGGCCGTGGCCAGCATTGCCTTTGGTGAGCGCCTGCCCTGTGTGGACGCCAATGTGGAGCGCGTGGTCTCCCGTCTTTTTGACGTGGATGGCCCTGTGAAGCAGGAACCTGCGGCAGGGACTATCCGTGCATGGGCGTTGCGCCTGGTGCCGGAAAACCACGTGCGCGAGCACAATCAGGCCATGATGGAACTGGGTGCGCTTGTCTGCCGCAAAAAGCCCCGCTGCGGTGAGTGCCCGCTGGCGCGCTACTGTGTAAGCCTGCATCTGGGTATCACTGACCAGCGCCCTGTGCCCGGCAAGAAGGCAGTTATCACCCCGGTGACCGCTGTCACAGGTGTGCTGGTCTGCGCAGGCCGCATTTTTGTGCAGAAACGATTGCCCGGAGCCGTGTGGGCCAATTTGTGGGAATTTCCCGGTGGTCGTGTGGAACAGGGAGAACGCCCGCAGGAGGCCATTGTGCGGGAATATATGGAAGAGACGGGTTTTGCCGTGCGGGTGGTGGCAACGTACGGCCTTATACGTCATGGCTATACCACCTACCGGCTGCGTCTGCACTGCTTTGGCCTAGAGTTTGCGGATGCGCCTGCCTTGCAACCGCCAGCGCCTCCCGTGCTCACGGCGGCCACGCAGTATCAGTGGGTTCTGCCCCAGGGACTGCAAGACCTGGCCATGCCCGCCGCCCATCGTAAGCTGGCCGACAGGATTTATACTACACTGTAGGTTGTTCCTTGTTTTACTGCACCTTGCGCAGAGCCTCAATTTCTGCGGTAGAGAGATCGGTAGCCTCTGCAATCTGGGCAATGGTACTGTCCTCCATGAGGTCGCGTAGGGTCTGTTTGGACTCTTCTGTTTTGAATCTCTGCTGAAAATTGTTTACTCGGGGGCTGGCAAATCCCTGTTTGACGCTGCATTCCTAGCCATGTACGTTTCAAATATACATGGAGGTCGACATTATGGCCCAAGTAAAAGAATCTCTGCATGAGCAGCAGGATGAGATATGCCCCTGCCAGTGACGGACCCTGATATGAGGCGTGGTTCAGGCGGAAGGTGACACGCAGCATTGAAGCTGCAGATAATGGACAGCTCCTGCATCCCTCCCCATTCCTGCCCTTGCCCTTTGCCGTTGCTTCACCTATGATTTAGAGCATGAAGCAATGGAAGCCATGGGAAGAACTGACCATTCAGGACAACTTCATGTTCCAGAAGGTCA
>JAFTDG010000158.1 GCA_017454325.1 Desulfovibrio sp.
GCGTAGAAAAAGACATCGGGCGGTCTGACCTTAGCCACCTTCTGCACCTTCTGTTCCTGCTTTTTCTTGCTCTCGTTGTTTCCCTTTTTCTTGGCCCTGCGTTTTTTTATGGCTGCCGTATTCTTCATATCTGCCTCCTCTCTGGTTGTGCCCCGCGTCTGCACGCAGGGCCCTGTATTTCCTGCACTATGCCGGGCAAGGAGCATCAGGGCAAGAGGGTTTGCGAATCTGGGGCTGGAGAATGAGGGAAGGCGCAGGGGGATGCCATTGAAAATGCTTGCATCGCGTACCAATGTTTACGCGCCCTGCCGGGCACACCACAAAAAAGCCGCAGCATGGCCGCGGCTTGTACAAGTTCCCAAGTAGCATCCTACTACTGCTTTGCAGGTGGCTCCGCCGTTTGAGGTGCGACAGGTGCGGCAGGTTGTGCCGCCGGTGCGGGAGCGCCAGTCGTCGGCGCAGCGGGTTCCTCAATCTTCACGTCAAGAATGGTAGACTGACTGCTGGGACGCGGGCTGGTGACAAATGTATAGCTCAACGAAGTAGCAACAAAAATAACCGCCATGAGTGCAGTAAGTTTCGCTAGAATGCCACCTGCACCACTGCTGCCAAAAACTGAGCTGTTACCTCCGCCAAAGATAACACCCATGCCCTCTTTGCCAGCCTGAAGCAACACAAGAATTACCAGCAGCACACATACAATAATATGCAAAGTAAGAATGAGAGTCTGCACAAGTTCCTCCTCGCCACACGACCAAAGCGACAGCGCAGCAAACGGGATCAGGCCCCGATAATTTGCAAGAAGCTCTGCGCGTCTAAAGAGGCTCCACCTACCAGAAGCCCGTCCACATTGTCAAGGGACATAAGCCCAGCAGCATTGGAAGGCTTGACACTACCACCATACAATATGGGCAGGTCAACGGCAGTGGCCCCCACAAGCTTTTGCAGTAATGTTCGCACTGTGGCGTGGGCATCCAGCACTTCAGCCTGCCCCGCAACCTTGCCCGTACCTATGGCCCAAACGGGTTCATAGGCCACAGCAAACCGTCCGGCAAGGGCATCGCCACGGAGGGAATCTGGCATGGCGTCAAAAACACTTGTCAGCTGCCGTTCAAGCACATACCGCAGCTGCCCGTTTTCGCGTTCTTCCAGAGTTTCACCAATGCACAGCATGACGTTAAGGCCCTGCTCCAATGCAAAGGTCGTTTTCCGGGCCACCAGCGCATCATCCTCTCCTAGCACATGCCTCCGCTCGGAATGCCCTGTAAGTACCCATGTGGCCCCCGCGTCTGCAAGCATGGTTGGCGAGATTTCGCCAGTAAATGCGCCCTCAGCCGCAGGATAGCAATCCTGCCCACCACAGGCGAGGAAGGAGGTCTTGGCAAATGCTCCGGCAACCACATCTATGCAGGTAAACGGAGCAAAAACCAGCACCAGAGCTCCTGATGCCGTTGTGCCTGCCCCCAAGGCATTGGCCAGGCTGGCGGAACATTGTGCAGCCTCAGCCCTGGTTTTGTGCATCTTCCAGTTGGCAGCGATAATATTCTGCATGTTTTCCTCACGTATCAAGAGAACATATGTAGATTAAGGCATCTTCGCCAGTATCGGAATAGTATTGCCGGCGCCTGCCCACGCGTACAAAACCACACTCCTCGTACAGCGCAATGGCAGGAGCATTGCTGGCACGAACCTCCAGCGAAAGTTTATGCATACCCATTTTATGCGCAAGGCGCAAGACAAGGCGCAACAGGCGGCGTCCACAGCCACAACGTCGCAGCTGTGGCAGGACAGCTATATTGAGTATTTCCACCTCATCGGGAGTATGGTACACTGAGATGTACCCAATAAGCTCTCCCCGCAAAAACAGACCAAAAGCAGCAAAAGATTTTTGTGCAAAAGCTGCACGGCATTGTGTTTCTGACCAGGGCAGCGAAAAACATTGTCGCTCAATAACAAACATGGCGCCGGCATGTTGCGGCTCAAGCCGAGCAAGCCGCATATCCCGCCCACAGGAAATACCCATAATGCAAGCCTGCCTTTCACCTTCGTTTACTGCCGCCCATGCCATGCAGGAGGTTGTAGACGCCAGCAATACACCATTATGCATCATGCACAGCGAGGACATACTGCGTCAATGCCTTGCCCACAGGACTGTCGGCCTGCTTGTCAGGGACCGGCAGGGCCGCACCCTGCTCACACATCGCCAGGGGGTCGGCTGGGGCATTTCCTCATTCAGCAATCTGTACGCCGGGCACTCCCACGAGCAACAGGCAAGAAAACTTCTGCGTGACGACTGGGGACAGGAAGGGCATGTCCAGTATCTGCAGACACTCCTCCCCGACACTGCCGGCCTCAATACCTTTACCTATATGTATGAAGCACATGTGTCTACAGCACTCGCCACGGAGGCCGCCCGTGATACAAGCAGCCACATGCTCGTTGACCAGGACGAATTACAGGGACTTTACACAAATTTTGATTCTTTGCTCTCGCCCATATTGCGTACTGCAGTCCACAACGGACTGCTACGTCCGTACTGCAACAGCCAGAAATAATTGCAAAGCTCACTAAACCAAACGGTCAGTTAATGAAGACAGGATGGTAGAGCTTCCTGTCGAGCATGGCGCGTGCTGTGCCACGCAGCACAGTGGTCAAGGGTTCTTTGTCAACAAAAACTTTAAGATGCGTTTCTCGCGCAATATACTGGTCAAGCCCCTTGAGCAAGGAACCTCCCCCAGCCATGAGCATACCGTTACGGTAGATGTCCGCCGCAAGTTCTGGAGGTGTTTTCTCCAGGGCGCGCATGACGGCCCCCAGAATGGCCTGCACTGGTTCGTGCAGAGACTCACGTATGTGCCCCTCTGTTACGGTAACAACGCGGGGCCCACCACGCACAAGATCCTTGCCAGAAACCTCCAGCGACGGAGAATGGGGGATGGGCATGGCGGAACCTAAAATTTTTTTCACATTCTCAGCGGTGTTGTCGCCAACTTCCAGCCGGAACACATCGCGCATATACCGTTGTACGGCCATATTCATGGCGTCGCCGGCCACACGCACTGAGGCGGCATTAGCAATACCCGCCAGAGTAATGACAGCCACTTCACTGGTGCCACCGCCAATATCCAGCACAAGATTGCCCATGGGCTCATGGATGGGCAAATCTGCGCCAATGGCAGCGGCCATGGGTTCTTCAACCAGGGCCACATCGGCTGCCCCCGCAAGTATGGCTGAGTCAATAACGGCCCTTTTCTCCACCTGTGTAATGCCCGTGGGAATACAGATAACCATGGACGGTTTTGCCAGGCGCATACCGGTAATCACCTTGCGCACAAAATAGGCGATCATTTCCCGGGTGACATCAAAATCGGCGATGACGCCGTCCTTCATGGGCCGAACGGCACTGATACGTTGTGGCGTACGTCCCAGATATTCCTTGGCAGCCGCACCAACGGCAAGAACTGTATTTTTATATGTGTCAATGGCCACCACTGAAGGCTCATTGATGACAATGCCATGTGCACGCGTGTACAGCAGGGTATTTGCCGTACCAAGATCCATGGCAATGTCTTTAGAAAAAAAATGCAAGAAGCGCCGTAAAAACATAATGGCTATTCATTTAGAGGTGGCATGGGAGCAGTGTCGGGGTCATAGGCCTGTGGCCCGTTGCTATGCACCCGCGCATTGGGCAACATGGAACGCAGACGCATCTTGAGATAAACATTCTCTAAAAAAAGGGCCAGATGGTCCACCCCCTGCCGGATGAAGGAACGCATGGATTCGTCTATCTGGCGAGGAGCGGTATGCGCCAGGCACAGCACCCCTCGCGTGCTTTTATTGACTTTGACAGGCATGCATACAACCGCCTGAAAATCAGGCATTTCCGGCAATTTGCCAAAAAGCATAGTGGGAGGTGCCCCCTCCACGCCCTCAGATATAACCTGCTGCTCATTGCAGAACACCCAACCGGTAATGCCATTGCTCATAGGCAGGATAAGAGGCTCCTCGCCAGTGAGCAGCAACCGGGCTGACTCTGCCTCCACGCAGTAGCTTGCACCCGGGTCGGCCACTGAAGCAAAAGCACAATAATCAAAACCCGTGGCCTCTACCATAGTGCGCAAATAATTCTGCAAAAAAGGATCCCAGCGTTTGTAGCGGAAACGCAAATCCTGGATAACGCCGAGCTCTGCAAAATAGCGGGGGATATCCCCTGCCAGCTCTTGTCTGCCCGTTGAACCCTGCTGTTTTGCAATGAGATCGGCAAACATTTGCAATATCTTGCGATCTTTTTCAGAAAAAGAATACTGCCGCTTGCTATCAACGCAGAGTGCACCACCTAGCGGTACAGGGCAGCCCATAAAAGCCTTGATATTGCTCTCTTCGCCATCACCGTAATAGCCAAGGTAGCTCTGGCGCTGGTCAAAGTTAGGCTGCAGCAGGGGCTGTCGACTGCCTATGATCCAGCCTACCAAGCCCTTGCCCGGAGCAATGGAAGCCCCGGAAAGAATCTTGTCACCAAGGCTGAATGATGCTGCCAGGTGACAGTTTTCGCCCTCTTCGTCGGGCAAAAAAAGTACGGCGGAATAGGCATCAAAAACACTACAGACAATGCTCAAAATTTGCTTTTCGACTGAATAGGCGCTCATATGTGCACTGGGGGTAATAAATATGGTACCAACACCGTAAACGGCGGTACCTTGTGACTCGCTTCTTGTATCAAAGCGGCTGCGACGCCGCAATATTTTTTGCACACACTTCTTTGATCAGGTCATGGCCATAAATACCACCCCGTCTCCGGGTTTACCAACCGTGCCATATCCATATATAAGCAGGACATAGTACATCTCATAAATATTAGGCCGCTGTCATCCTGCACGACAGCATATAACCGATGGAGCCAGGGTATGGGACGCCTGAAAGAATTGCGGAAGATTGTTGACCAGGAATTGCTAGCCATTGATGATGTGGACAAACGCAAGAGTGCTTTTGTCCATCTGTACGGCGTGTCTCTCGCTGCCGCCCTGATAGCGGAAAAACGCAATGCCAATACGGAACTGGCCTGCATGGCTGCCATGTTACACGACCTTTACGCATACAAAAGCGGCTCTTACGAGCACCATGCTCACAAAGGCGCAGATCTTGCCCATAACATCCTGAACAGACTGGCCCTTACAACGGCAAGTGAAACAGAGGCAATCTGCACCGCCATCAGCCGTCACGATGACAAACAAGCTGTTGACGGGCCTTTGGAAGAAGTGCTGAAAGACGCCGATGTCATGCACCATTGCATGAATGACCTGTCCAAGGCAGTTAAAGACAAAGAGGCCGCACGGTATGCCGCCTTACGCAAAGAGTTTGGACTAAAGTGACCCCATTTCCCATTTTCGACTTGAGGTGAGCATGAAATACCTTCGGATATATCTCTTTATTGCCATTTTTGTTCTCTGCGCTGCTGGCCAGGCCTGCACTGTCAGCAAAAAATCCACCTATACAGAACCAAGTTTAACAGCAATACAGCAACGCGGTACACTGCTTGTAGGCACGACAGGAGACTACCGCCCTTTGACGTATCGAGAACCTACAAGCGGTGACTATTGGGGATTTGATTTGGAAGTAGCTCAAAGAATTGCCGAACGTATAGGCGTACCCATTACATATATTCAAACATCGTGGCCCACATTAACCAGCGATGTGCTTAATAAAAAACTTTTTGATTTTGCTATAGGCGGAATCACCATCACCAATACGCGCAAGGAAACGATGGACATGAGCGACGGGTATCTTGTCAATGGAAAGACCATTCTTTGCCGTAAAAAGGATGCCAATAAATTTCAAACTCTAACCGACATGAACAAGTCTACAGTACGAGTGATGGTGAATCCAGGTGGACTCAACGAGAAGTTTGCACGAGAGAAACTCCCCCAGGCAACAATCATTGTGTATCCCAAAAATGAAGAAATTCCCGCACAGGTGGCCGCAGGCAAAGCCGATGTGATGATTACTGAAATTACAGAAGCACCATATTATGAGAAAATGGATATGCGCCTTGCCGCGCCACTGCTTGAAAGACCGTTTACACGCGGTGAAATAGGAGTATTGATGCGGCGCGGACAAGCAGATTTGCTTCAACGTATCAATGCCATTATTGCTGAAATGAAAAAAGATGGTTCTCTGCAAAAGCTCCATAAAAAATATGGGCTAGTCTATAGATACTAAAACTGTTCACACAGAAGTATTAAGGGAATTGGCAATGGCCGAAGGAATTTGAGTAAGGGGAAGAGCCATAGTTTGACCACACGGCTCCCACGCGGTATGAAATATCACAGCGTATGAAAATGTAAAGGGAAGATACCCATGGAAGCGTACCAGAAACAAAAACGTCTACCCATCAGAAAGCGCGTTCTTATCACTGTCTTACTTACCACAGTCTTTGCAGTCTTTGCCACTATGATCATCAGCATGATAGCTATGATTCAGATTAAAGAGGAATCAGAGAAAGCGCTTACACAACAACTTGAGCAAAACTTTAAAAGCCTGGTAAAACAAAAAGCCCTGAATACAGATACAAGACTTGAGCATTATGAGAAATATATTGAATTCCTCACGGATTATATTCAAGACATGTATAAACACAGAGATGAACTCATAGCATCTGGAAAATATATTGATGCCCCCAGAACGTCTACGCCGAAAGATGCGTTTGCCATGTCCGGAATACTCGCTACGGAAAATATGAAGCCAGAGGACGTCAAGGATGACATGCTGTTTTTCAGTCATCTCGAAACAGTCTGGCGGCCCATTGCCGAGGGGAATGATGGTCTTATTGATACTGTATATGTGGGCACGAAAAGTGGATTCCTTCCTGCTTATGATAAATACTCCTATTTAACTGCCGTTCCTGAAGGCCAATATCTCTATTATAATTTCAAAGATTCGGAATGGTACAAAAGGGGAATGAAAGAGAACGGCATATTATATACCGGTATTTATAATGATTCTCAGGGGAGGGGGCTCACAATAACTATTGGAAGGGGGTACAATGACACCAAGGGCGTGAGGCAGGGTGTTTGTTGTGCGGATTTTGACCTGACTGGCATCTACAAAGAAATGATCGACATCGACTTTGGCTCGGGCGCGAGCACATTCGCTCTTGACCCACATGGGCAAATAATATCCCCTGAGAGACAAAAAAACGATGCTCATGCAATCACTGGTCTTTCAGAAAATGAAATAGGATCGATCCTGAATAAAGATGGTATTCTGGAAAAAAAGGATGCATTCTACATATTTGCGAACGTCTCGCGAGTAGGATGGACGCTCTGCTCCCGCGTTCCAAGGAGCATTGTGCTAGAAGGCGTAAAAATTATGGATAGGACGATATGGACGGCGATCATTGCATCCATAGGCGGGCTTTTTGTCATAACGTTAACTGTTATTGCTGTAACGAATTCTGTTGCAGCATCCATCACCAGGCCCATGGAAAAGCTTGGTGAGGATATGGAGATGATTGGGCAGGGGAATCTTGAACATAAAGCTACCGTCATCAGAAATGATGAAGTCGGCGATATCGCCATACAGCTGAACGGCATGGTTGATAAACTGAAAAACGCAAATGACAGTCTAAAAAATTCCCAGCAGCATGCTGAGGAAATGACTGTACTCGCAACAAAAGATGCCCTTACCGGGATACGGAACAGAACTGCATATGACAAGGAAGTGCAACAAATAAATTGGTCGATAGCTGACGGTATAACCAATTTCGGTATCGTGATGGTAGATATGAACTATCTCAAACGTATCAATGATATCTATGGGCATGAGAAAGGGAATATTGCAATCAAGAAGCTTTGCCATATCGTCTGTAATGTGTTCGTGCACTCTCCCGTATTCCGCATCGGTGGCGATGAGTTCATTGTGGTATTAAAGAATCATGACTTGGAGCACGCCGCCGCGTTGATATCCGAGTTCAATTCGCAACTTATTGCAATCCAGGATGATGCAAGCCTTGAACCCTGGGAGAAGGTATCTGCGGCAATTGGGTATGCCGTGTTTGACAACACAACAGATACCAGCATTGATAATGTGTTTAAGCGTGCCGATAAGGCGATGTATGCCCGCAAGAAGGAGATGAAAGCCGTAAGAATGGACTAGCGGCTGGTGCGCCAAGATTAGGCTGAGACCTTCTATAATGTGTCGCGCTGCAGATGCAATACATGACAACAAATAGACAAAAGCGCATCTCATATACGCCGAGATGTTTGATGAAGTACCCGTAAAACAGAGTACGTGCAGTCAAAGTGCAATAGAACTATGGTGCCACATTTTCCACGGAACGGCTTTCTGCAGCCACCTGCTCAAGCAGGGCTTCTATATTGACCACAGAAGTGAGCCGCAGACAGCCATCAGCCCCGGTGATACGCCCTGTCACGTCGTACGATTCCCCATTGCCACCGTCATGCACCACAAAGGGTACCAGCCAGCCATCACCATCACGTCGGGCCTGCCCAACATGACGCACCTCCTTGCGACCAGTGGAGGCATTGGCAAACAGAGGCGCCAGCAGACCCTGAGCAGCAGCACCAGAAGGCTTGCGCCCGGCAAACGCCCCAGAGGCCACCCCGTTAAGAACAAAGGCCCGAGTTTCATTGAGCAGAAGCGCCCGTACGCTCCCCTGCTTCTGCGCCGCCTGGGTAAAAAGCAAGGCCAGCATAGGCGGCAGATCTCTGGCCACCTGGGGATTGCTGGCACGACGCACAAAAATATCCAACGCCTGTTCCAGTATGGCGTCCACGTCCACCAGTTGCTCAAAGGCCGTTGCATCAGCATTGTCCACGGCCCTGCCAGCTTCCAGAATGCACTGGCGTGGGCCGTCTGCTGCCTTTAGCAAGGTCGGACATACAAAAAAAAGGCCACACAGTAGAACAAGACTCCCCATGCAGGGGGATGTGAATGCACACCGGCATATTATCTTGAACATAGTTCCTCCGGCAGCTTTCCCTTCAGAAGCAGGGGCAGGCCACAGCTGACAAGTATGACCGTATCACAGGCGCCTGCCAAGCGTTGGTTGGCCATGCCAAGCATGTCCTGATAGTCACGGCCAAGGGCTGACATGGGCACCATGCCCATACCCGCTTCAAGGCTGACCACGGCCAAGGGGAATTTTGGCGCGGCAGCCAGTGCCGCCAGGGAATCCACCCGCTCTACAATGGCAACTTCCGTCATACCGCGGCCCAGCATGTTGGCAATCCACAGGCTTACACAATCAAGCAGCACGACCCCGGCCTCCCTTCTGGTCGTGTCGCTGTACCACCTCTGCAAAGAGATCACTGGGTCAAGAGGTGCTTCCAGGCACTGCCAGCCTGCTCCACGGCCTGCCCTGTGACGGGCTATGCGCTCAATCATGGTCACATCGTCGGCAAGTGCTGTCGCCACATACAGACGTTGTGGGGCCCGGGCTTCTGCCCAACGCTGGGCCAGCACACTTTTGCCGCTGCGTACGCCACCCACAAAAAAAACGCTTTTCACGCTCAACGGACAGCCCCGTCCACAGGCCGCTGCAGAGGCTGTGCAGGAAGTGCCGGTACAGACTCCGGCACGAAGGAACCTGCCACCGCCGGAGGTGACTGAGAAACGACCGGAGGTACAGAAGCCTGTGGCAGAGACCCTGACGGCTGAGGAATGGGCGGCTGCACAGATGTTGCTTGTGAGGAGGAGGGAGCCTGCACAGAACGGCCAGCATTGGTCAAAGACGATGCTGTCTGTTGCCCGGCAGTATCCTGCTGTATGCTGCGCCGGGCCAGATCTCGCAGTACCGAAGCCGAAGCCTGTACAGATGCCAGTGCCTGGGCATCATTTTTCAAACGACGGCCTACCCACTGAGCCAAAAAAAGCAGAGTGTCGTCATCAAGTGACAATCCACCCTTCTGCCGTACCGCCGCCACAAGAGAGCGTTCTGCTACGGTCTGGCTGTCGAGGGCACGACGGTAGCGTGCAGTAAGACCTTCCACACGCAGAGATGCTGTGGAAAGCTGCCCTGCCGAGGCCTTGTTTTCACGCAGCTGATCCAGCGCAAAAACAGCCTCGGCCATTTGTGCATTGATATCCACGGCATTCTGGGCGGCCTTGTCCACGGCGCTGAGCCGCCCGGAAAGGTCACCTACGGATGCAACCCCCTCCAGGGCTTTGGCCAACAAGGCAAGTCGCCCTGACAACGCAGACCGCAGCTGCCCGGTCTGCTCTTCTGTAAATCCCCTGGCTGCAGCCTCACGGTTGACAGCCGCCAGGAAGCGGTCGGCATATAGACCATAGAGTCCGCGCAGCATGGTGGGCTGGAAGGCATAGCGCAGCAGAGCATCACGCCCGCCCCCCCGACCTTGAGAAGCAGCGGCGGCCAGCTTGACACCGTAGCGCTGATTGAGCGACTGCACGCTCACGTTCAGCGAGCCGCCGTGGGGTCCACGCTTGTACCGTGACACCAGCCAGGCTGCCAGATCCTCCACCACACTGGGGCGCACCCGACTGTCTTCCGTAACCTTCGGCATCACCTGCGGTGTGCCGTACTGTGGCGCATTAGACAGCCCAGCCATGGTCTGTTCAGCCGTGCCCCGGCCGGCCATCCCCTGTCCAGTAACGGCCTGCCCGGCTATCCCCTGACCAACCATCGTCTGACCGGCAGTATTGTGACCACCTAGGTTCTGGCCGAGCATCCCTTGATCGGTAGGTCCTTGTGCACCTGTATCCTGCCTCGAGACCGAACTTCCAGAATTGGTCTGAGTGGTAACATCACCTGTGGGCATACCGCCCAATGAACCCTGCACCGTCTGCCCTGCCAGCGTGCCAGGTAAGGTCATGGGGTTCGTCACAGATGGAGGAGGTGGAGGCGGTGCTTCGCGTAAATAGTCTCCGGCACCGGCTAACATTGTGCCATCAGTGGCATTGTCAATGACGCTGGCGGCTTCCTCGCGCCAGCGCAAACGCGTATCATTGTCGCGAGTAAGCCAAAAAGCTGTAGTGCTCACCAACAGCACGGCCACTATGGCCAGTATGGTAATCTTGTACACACCAGCCCGTGCAGGGTCCGGCCTGGGCAGTTCCGCAATCCCCGGCACGCTCTGGATTTTTCTTTGTAATTTCATATTCTCTCCTGCTGCGTATCAGCAAACATCATTTAGCGATATACTGTACGCCTTTTTGTAGAATAGCATTGCAGCGCATCACTGTGAAGAGTTTTTCCAGAAACATTCTTGACAATATCCAGAGTAATCCGCAGTTTCCTCTGGCCGTCCGATACATTGATTCCTTACGATGCAATGTCTATAATGCATGAAAGCTCACATCAAAACGCCATTGCGCGATAACGAGGCGCACTATGCTGAACCCTCCTAACATTCTCACCATTGCCGGTTCCGATTCCGGCGGAGGTGCTGGCATTCAGGCCGACCTGAAGACCATCATGGCTCTAGGTGGCTATGGCATGAGTGTCATTACGGCACTGACGGCACAGAACGGGCTTGGGGTCTCGGGCATCCATGCCCCCGATGCGGAATTTGTAGCCCTGCAACTGCGTACTGTGCTGGAGGGATTCCCTGTTACGGCAGCCAAGACAGGCATGCTCTTCTCCGCCCCCATCATCCACGCAGTGGCCCAGGGGTTGCGAGGTCGCACCTTCCCGCTGGTGGTGGACCCCGTTTCAGTGAGTCAGAGCGGCAGCCGTCTGCTGCAGGAAGAAGCCATTGTCGCCCTGAAGCAGGAGATGCTGCCAGGATGCGACCTGCTCACCCCCAACCGCCCGGAAGCAGAAATGCTCACTGGCTTGCGCATCAACTCTGGCGAAGATGCTGCCGCCGCAGGCGAGAAACTTTTATCACTGGGGGCCAAAGCCGTGCTCATCAAGGGTGGCCATATGGAGAGCACTGTCATGGTCACCGACTGCCTATGCATGCCAGGTCAACCCGCCAAATTTCTGCCGCAAGCCAAGGTGGAAACAAACAACAACCATGGTACGGGTTGCACTCTTTCGGCAGCTATTGCTACCGGTCTTGGCAAGGGCCTGCCCCTGCAGGCCGCCGTTGCCAGAGCTCAGGAGTACCTCAATTTGGCGCTTCGTAGAAGTTACGCTCCGGGTAAGGGCTGCGGCCCGGTCAACCATGCGGCAGGGTTACGAAGCTGACACCTGAAGCATGGCTGTATTGCTAGCGTGCTTTCCCCGCAAGAGCTCAATCGGCTTTGGCTCGGTGTTTGCATTTTCATCCTTGGCGGTCAGAATGTCAAAAAATGGGCAGTAGTTATGCCTTTTCATTTTAAAATGCAAAAAGTGCTCGAATACCGGGAGCAGCTGGAAGAAGAAGCCAAGGTTGACCTTGCTCTGAAGCAACAGAAACTGGATGCAGCCCGTACACGTTTTGAGGCACTCAAGCTGGAGTTGCTTGAGGCAGAGGAACAGCGCAATGCGGCATCGCTCAAACCAGCAGGTGAGCGCTGGCTTGCAGAACAATACGTCAAGGGTCTGCGCAGCGATGTGGAAGCCACTGCCATGCAAACCCGCATGCTGCAACAACTTGTGGACGAAGCGCGTAAGCTTTTGGCGGCCCGAGCCATGGACAAAAAGCTGTTGGAAAAACTCAAAGAACGCCAGAACAAGCACTATCTGCGTGAGGAATATCTGAAGGAGCAACGTGTCAATGACGAAACAGCCACACTCCGGTACAAGGCTACGGCTCTCTAAGCTCTTTCACTGGCTTGCAGTGCTCTGCTTTATCAAGCTTTCCATTCTTGGAGCGCTGCTGCTAGATCTGCCTCTGCCATCATGGCTGGGAGGAGAAGAGCATCCGTCCTCGCTACAAGAGCAGGCATCAATAGCCACCGCCCCTGCAGAAAACGACAGCAAAACTTCATCGCCTCACCCCGACCCTGTCGCTGAAGTGAACCCGCATCAGGCCTCGGCCCCGTTGTCTGTGCCATCTGCGCCACAGGGACAAAACATAACGCCTGTGTACAGCGATGCAGCTCATAGTCCGCAGGGAGCTGAAGCGGCACGGCTAGCTGCCGCCGCGCACCCGCGTGACAACAGTGACGCACAGCTGATAGACGCAGCCTTGCCCGCGCCACTTATCCGAGCGGGGGTACCCGGCGGCACAAACATATCTCATGCACAAAACTCCGGTTCACCTTCAGCCTTTACCCAGCACATGCCCACTCCTGCGGCCCTGCCCGCACCACAGGCGCAACCGGGTATCGAGGCACCTGCCGGCAGACTGCTGCTTGCGCCGGCAACCCCTCACAAGGCCGATGAATCTGATTGGCTGGATTTCTTAGGGTTGCGTAGCCTGCCCGTGCCAGGCCTGGGGAGCCTGCAGGCGGCCCATGCCGCCGCCCTCGACATGCCTGTACCACAAACACCCGGCACTTCATCGCCAACTTCCGCATTTGCCCCTCCGGAGCAAGGAGCACCGCTCAATATGGCAGGCGTCCCCCCCATCCCGACAAATATCCCACGAGGTCAGGGGGGAGACGGCGCCCCCCTGTCACCACGCACTAATACTCCAGGCGTGCCTTCTGTCCCGTCTCAGAGTGGCACGGCTATGCCAGTACCATCCGTACAACGTGGAGGTGCCGCCACCAGCAATGATACCAACATAAAGGCACAGGAATTATCCCGTCAGCAGCAGGATATCCTCATGCTGCGGCAACAGATGGACCAACGCCTCAAAGACATGCAGAACACTGAAAAAAAAATGCAGGACATGATCCGCGAGGCCAAGGGGCTGGAAAACGAAAAAGTAAAGCGTCTCATCCTCACCTATTCCAATATGAAGCCCAAGGCTGCAGCCAAAGCCATGGAAAAAATGGATGAGCGGGTGGCCATTCGCATTCTTTCGGGCATGACCCCCAAACAATCCGGGGAAATTATGACATATATGGATGCGACAAGAACTGCCCGGCTTACAGAGCTCATCACGCGCATGAGGATTACTGACTGATGCGTCTGCGTCTTGTACTGGCCTATGTTGGTACCCGCTATAGTGGCTGGCAAATACAGGAGAAAACAGACCCCCCTCCCACCATACAAGGCACGCTGGAATGGGCCATGCGCAAAATATCGGGGGTGCCGGTCCGGATACACGGCTCAGGCAGGACAGACGCGGGCGTGCATGCCCATGGTCAGGTGGCTCACTGTGACGTGCCAGACGCCAAGGCAGGGCTTCACTGGAGGCAAAGCCTCAACGCCCTGCTGCCCAGCGATATCCGCGTTATACAGGCTGCTCCCGCCCCAGCAGACTTTCACGCCCGCAAAAACGCCCTGAACAAAACCTATATGTATCAGTTCTGGCAGGAACGAGCCTTTGTTCCTCCTCACCTCATTCCTTTTGTCTGGACTTGCGGGCCTGTTGCTGTCAACACCATGCGCGCAGCGCTGCCGTATCTGCTGGGGCAACACGACTTCGCCGGCTTACGCAATACAGGCACTGACGTGGAAAGCAGCCTGCGTACCATCCAGGCGGCAGACCTGTGTATCCTGCCCTGCTGCGAACATTTTCCCGAACATGCTCCCATGCTGCGCCTCACAGTCACCGCCGACGGTTTTCTGAAACAGATGGTGCGTAACATAGCCGGCCTGTTGGTGGCCTGCGGGAAGGGCAAGATCCCCCCCCAGTGTATTCCGGCACTGCTGGCCGCACATGATCGTCAGGCCGTTCCCGCTGTAACCGCCCCGCCCCAGGGGCTTACCCTTGTACGGGTAACCTATCCTGAACAGGAGAGAGGGATATGAAAAACACGACAGTTGTCATCAAATATGGCGGTCATGCCATGGAAAAGCCCGAACTCAGCGCGGCCTTCGCTGCCGACCTGGCAACACTCTGCAAACAGGGGATGCGCTTTGTAATCGTGCATGGTGGTGGCCCACAAATTTCGGCACTGCTGCAGCGTCTGCATATCGAGAGTCATTTTGTCAATGGCCTGCGTATCACCGACGCAGCTACCATGGAAGCCGTAGAGATGGTGCTCTGCGGGCAGGTGAACAAAGCCGTGGTTGGCGAGCTGACCCGATACGGCACGCGGGCTGCCGGCATCTCCGGCAGGGACGGTGAGCTCCTGCAGGCGCACCTCAAAGAACCGTCACTGGGCCTAGTGGGGGCTATAGACAATGTGAATCCGGCACTCCCATGCTGCCTCTTGGACGCTGGTTTTGTACCAGTGGTAGCACCCGTAGCTTCAGGGCCAGAAGGACAGGCCCTTAATATCAATGCGGATACAGCCGCTGGTGCCCTAGCCGGGGCTCTAAAAGCTGAATATTTTGTGCTTATTTCAGACGTACCTGGGGTACTGGACGCCAAAAGCAGGCTGCTAACCGCCCTGAACAGGAAAGAAATTGAAAAGCTGCGCGCGGAAGGGGTCATCAGCGGAGGGATGATCCCCAAGGTGGAAGCATGCCTGTACGCTCTGAATGCAGGCTGTCATCACGCCCTGATCCTGGATGGGCGTGCTCCATCGAGCTTGCGCCGCTACCTGCTGGATGACGCCCCGCTCGGCACCGTGATCAACCAGTAAGCCCCCCGCATAATGACAAAAAGCCGCACTAGACGGTAATGGAGGTCGCCACAAAGGCACCAGGGGCAAGTGCTGTAGGCATGACCCCTCGCATATACATATCTGCGTATGCCTGCGCGGCATGCGCCTGTTCCCGAGCATGCATATGGGCATTGTTCCATTCTTCCTCACCCACGATCTCCGGGGTGACAACAGCAGCATCAGGCGCATCAACAGCAAGCGCTCCCTGCCCACGGCCAGCTACATCCTGGACACGATCTGCCCCCTGCGCAGCAGCCTCTCGCCGATTGGCCCTTTGCTCGTCGCGGGCGGCCTCTGCAGACATGGCAGCAGCCTCAGCTGCGACCTGCCTGTCCTGCCCTGATGGCTGCCCGGGAGCCGTGGCAGCCCGGCGCACCTGTTCAGCCTTCTGGCGTGTGGCTTCGGGATCACCAGGCACAGCCGAGACATCAATATCCACATGACCGCCGATGGCATATTGCCTGCCATCCGGTCCCTTCTGATAGGTATAGTGCGGACCGCCGTTGACAAACTGCCCTCCAGCCGCCATATGTGCGCGCTCGTGGGCACGCACTTCAGCATCCCGCTGCTTGAGCTCGCGAAGCTGCGCCTCGGCTTCCGGGCTCAAGCCAAGGCTATCTCCACCTGCAGCATTTTGAGAATCATTCCCCCGGGTTACACCGACAGGGAGCGCAAAGCGCCCCTCCTGGCGGCCTCCTTCCTCGGGTTTTACCAGACCTGTTCCAGACATGTCGGTAACGGACACAGGCCGCGCAGTGATACTCTGCAATGCGTCGATCATAGTTTCTCCCCAAAACAGTAGACACTACGGCTCTCTCTGCAATATCGGCAGATATGGAGAAAAACTTGAGGGGTATATTAAAAAAAATTCAAAACTTTTGTTCCTCAAACAGGGGAGCAACCTTATCCTTCTCTGAAAGAACTGGCTCCCTCACGGGCCAGGCAATGCCCACATGAGGGTCGTTCCAACGGATGGCCCCCTCATCATCGGGACAATAGTACGCCGTACACTTATAGTGGAAATGGGCGACCTCGCTCGTCACTGCAAAACCATGAGCTAAACCAGGCGCAATCCAAAGCTGCCACTGATTGTCCTGTGTCAACTCCACTCCGTACCACTTGCCAAAGGTAGGGGACCCGCGTCGGATGTCCACAGCTACGTCAAAAACACTGCCCAGTGACACACTCACCAGTTTGCCCTGAGGATGCGTTTTCTGAAAATGCAAACCACGCAAAGTACCATAACGGGATTTTGAGTGGTTATCCTGCACAAAAGGCAAATCAATGCCCACCGATGCATATCGTTCCTGCTGCCAAGTTTCTACAAAATATCCTCGAGTATCACCCCATACCTTGGGCTTGACAAGAATAACACCTTCGATGGGCGTCTTTTCTACTTCCATTGTCCTATCCCCGTATCTACCAATTCCAACAGATATTGCCCGTAGCCCGTCTTGGCCATGGGGGCAGCCAACCTGCGCACATCGTCAGCGCTGATATAGCCCTTGCGCCAGGCAATCTCCTCAAGGCAGGCCACTTTAAGACCCTGCCGCTTTTCCACGGCCTGCACAAAAGCTCCGGCATCCATAAGAGAATCATGGGTACCCGTATCCAGCCAGGCGATGCCACGCCCCATAAGCTCCACATGCAAGTCTCCACGTGCGAGGTAGGCATTGTTCACGTCCGTGATCTCCAGTTCTCCGCGAGCTGAAGGGCGCACCGTGCGGGCGATATCCAGCACACTGGCATCATAGAAATACAGTCCAGTCACTGCGAAGTTGGATTTGGGCTGCTCAGGTTTTTCCTCAATACTCACAACGCGTCGTTGAGCGTCAAACGCAACGACCCCATAGCGTTCAGGATCACGCACATGGTAGCCAAAGACAGTAGCTCCATGTCTGCGCGCCATGGCATCATTGATGAGATTAGGAAGCCCACTGCCAAAAAAGACGTTGTCTCCCAACACGAGGCATGTATTGCAGCCCGCTATATGATCTTCAGCCAGCAAAAAGGCCTGAGCCAGGCCTTCTGGCCGGGGCTGCACCACATATGTAAAACGGCATCCCCACTGGGAGCCGTCGTGCAGCAATGCCTCGTAGAGAGGCAGATGTTCTGGCGTGGAAATGAGGCAGATATCCCTTATGCCTGCCATCAGTGGAATCGCCAGCGAATAATAGATCATGGGCTTATCATAAATGGGCATGAGCTGTTTACTCACGCTCAGTGTCAACGGGTACAAGCGGGAACCAGAGCCACCAGCAAGGACAATGCCTTTCCATGCAACATCATTTGGCATCAGTCTACCGTTCTCCAAAGTTAAACGTTAGGCATGTAACTTGAAAGTATTATGTGGCAGCCATGTCACATGCGTACACCGCAAAAGTATCGCATTGCTATGGTAACTAAAGAGCTGGAAGTTGTGAAGCCAGCCCACAGGTTGTCCGCATTCCCCCATCCCATTGCCCATTGCTGTTATCCTGTTTTCCACAGCGCACCTTGCAGTAATTCTGCAATGCTTGTATGCTACAAAAATTGCAAGGACGTAATTATGGATGACACGAGCATGCGACGCCTCATGGCATGCAAGCAATAACTTTTTCAGCACGGATTGCGGAGATGTGTCATGGACAATGTAGCAGATACAATGAAAAATGAGCCTCAGGCGCAGACAATAACAGAAGAAGCCATACCAAAAGAGCATGAAACCGACGGGCAGCAGGATGCACACCTCGTCATACAGGAGCTGATCGATAATACGCCTGATCTCACGGCATGCCCTCTGGAAGAGGCAATTATGATCTGCGGTGCCACAGGAACATGGTCAAAGATGGCCAAAGTACAGCTCAAACTGGCAAATGATCCCTTAAAGGCATTTGAAATGCTCAACAACACACAATATACGGCCATGCGTGAATACTACAACCACAGGCGCATTACCGATGGAATTGAGGAAGCAAACGCCTTTTGGGAATAAAAGACACGCCTGTTATTTTCTCTTAACGGGGGCAAGGCAATGTGCCCTACCCCCGTTCCTCACCATATCTATCTCAGAAAACTAACAGATTTACAACTGCGCTTCGAAAAATGCCTTGTAGGCTTGTTTTGTGGCGTATACATCGGCAATACTGGCGAGTTCAAAGGGACTGTGCATAGAAAGGATGGCAGGGCCCAGATCTATGACACGCATGCCATAGGCCGCCAGAAAAAGAGCTACCGTACCGCCTCCGCCATGGTCTACTTTGCCCAGTTCCGCGGCCTGCCAAGCAATACCCTTGGCATTGAGCAGGCCACGCAACGCAGCAAAAAATTCAGCATCGGCCTCACTGGCACCGTATTTGCCTCGCGACCCTGTAAATTTACAGAATACTGGTCCATAGCCAAGTTGCGCAGCATTCTGTTTTTCATGCACATCTTGATAATCGGGATCTAATGCGCCATTAACATCAGCTGAAAGGGCACACGTTTCGAAAAGTACATGTGAAGGATTGGCAGTGGAACTCCAGGCATTGACCAGATCTTCAACACAATATTGTAGGAAACGTGAAGAAGCGCCCGTCGCTCCGTCAGAACCGATTTCTTCCTTATCCCAAAACATGACAGCCATGCTGCGACCAGTGCATTCGGCTTCCAGCAGAGCTTCCAGGGCTGTAAATATGCAAATGCGGTCGTCCTGACCATAGCCCCCTACCAAGGATGCGTCAAAACCCACAAAATGGGCAGGACCAGCCGGCACGGCCTGCAATTCCGCGGTGATGAAGTCCTCTTCTGCAATACCGTACTTGCTATGCAGCAAATCAAGCAGCTGGGTTTTAATTGGATCTTTGGGGTCATCCCCCTTGCCACCTTTTGCTTTTTTGGCTGAACCGTGTGCCAGGATAACATTCAGCTTTTCAGCATCAAAGGCTTCATTGACGGGTTGTTTCACCTGTTGCTGTGCGAGGTGTGGCAACAAATCAGCAACACAAAAAACGGGGTCTTTGGGGTCTTCACCAATCGTTATGGGCAAGATTTGCCCGTTATCTCGCACCACAACACCATGAAGTGCCAACGGTCGTGCCAACCATTGGTATTTGCGTATCCCGCCGTAATAGTGTGTCTTGGCCTGCGCCACACTGGCTTGTTCAATAAGCGGACGCTGTTTAAAATCAAGTCTGGGGCTGTCGGCATGTGCCGCCACAAGGGCCAACCCCTGAGTGAGAGGCAGCGAACCACGACGTGCAGCAAACAGAGCCTTGCCGCGCAGAGGACGCACAACACAATCTTTTGTGAAATCTTCTGAGTACCCGTGCTTAACCAGTTGCTCGTGCACATAGGCCACTGTTTCACGCTCTGTCTTGCAGTGCGTTAAAAAATCCACATACCGTTGCGCCAGAACCCCCATGGCCTTTCTAGTCTTAGCGTCTGCTGTTTCCCAAATATTTTGGGGTTTATAGGCAAGAGATGTGCTCATGATACCGCCAATCCTCCTGAGTAGTATCCAAACTATATGAAAAACCCTATGCGTTGCAATGCGCTGACAACAAGTGCGGATACAACGCAAACAATTCTGCCAGCAGATAGAGCGAGCCCGTCACCAGTACCGGTCTCTTTGAGTTAACATCTGGGAGCGTTAACGCTTTTGTCAAAGCCTGTGGCAAAGCAGCACAGACATTTGCCATGGCGGGAAGCACGCTATTGCACGCGGCAGCAACGACGTCTGCCTGCGCTGCCCTGGGGTTGTGCAAAGGCACGACAAAAAAAGGCACAGCCCCCAGATAGCGGCGCAGCATGTGTAGCGCAGGCTGCCAATCCTTATCATGCAGACAGGCATACACGGCCGCAGCCGGATGTATGTGATCGGCATCTAGAGCCTTAACAAGTGCTGCCATACCATGAGGATTATGCGCGCCATCCAGCAAGAGAGGAGGATACGCCGCCGTACCAGGCACACGCTGCATTCGGCCAGGCATATACGCATGCGCAAGTCCACGCAGCTGTGCTTTGCTGTCATGTTCGTCCTTGCCCAGCATGGGAGCCAGTACGCGCCAGGCAGCGAGTGCAAGGCCGGCATTATAACGCTGGTAAAGTCCACAAAGCCCCAAGGGCACATCAGTCGCAACAGGAGTTGCAACGGTCAGCGTCGCTCCCACACTGCGTGCCTGTGTGGCCAGTGCTGCAGCAGCAACTGGAAATTGTGGAACCGTACATACTGGGATAGGGCTGCATATGGCACTTGCCTTGTCATATGCGATGTCCGCCAGCGTCGGACCAAGTACATCACGGTGATCCATGGCAATAGGCGTATAGCACAAACAATCTGCCGCCACAGCAGTAGTCGCGTCATAACGTCCGCCAAGACCGGCCTCCAACACGGCGATTTCAACGCCCTCCTGTCTGAAGGCCAACAGGGCAAGAGCAGTAAGAAACTCAAAATAGGTCAAGTCTGACGCGTGTTCCATAACGGTATTAGCCAAGTCAATCCATCGTGTCATGGGCCAGGGCAGGCAAACATTATCACCTGCATTACCGATACGGATACGTTCTGCTGGACTTATAAAATGAGGCGAAGTGTAAAGACCCACACGACACCCATGAGCCTGCCCTAGAGAAGCCAAAAAAGCAGAAGTAGAGCCCTTGCCGTTGGTGCCTAATACGTGAACAGTAACAAAGGGGGGGTGGGTCAGGCCCCAAAAACGCAGTGCGCGCTTTATACGGGTGAGACTCATATCAACATGGAAGAGGCCCAGACTGTCCAGATGGCGGAGGATAGCAGCAGGTGTATGAAAAAAACATTGCATAGTATATGCGCTGCGCAATCATTTCGTTTTTAGAACATACTATCAGGAATCGCGCATAATGTATTCAACTAATCTTTGACACTACATTTTACAAAGGAAAAACATGAAATAAATTCTTACAGTAAAAAGGCGGAACATCAAAGCTCCGCCCCCGCTATTCCATCACCACTATACTTTTTTATAGGCCGGCTTGCGACGCTTTTCCCACAACTGCATTTCAGCCATTTTCTTGCGACGCTCACGCTGCAGAGCCTTACACACAAGTGCCGTACCCTTCTTCATGCCGTACTTGGCCTTATATTCTTCAGATGTAAGCCCATGCTGGGCCAAATGACGCTTGGTGAGTATCTTGAAACTTTTGCCACATTCCAAACAAGTAACACTTTTTTCTTTAACGGACTTCTTAACGTCATCGGGAGTAACAGTTGACACGCTTTCTATAACACGCTCTTCACCTGTAGCCATAGCTCGCAGACTTTTGGCCAGCTTTGCCACAAAAGCAGTAATTTCTTCTTCAGTCATAACACGCACTGAAGCTTGAGCTCGTGCAAGCTCCAATGCCTGCTTTACATAATCATCCATAAGCGTGACCTCCACAAACAAATTATATAATTATATAAAGATAATTTTGTATATAAATATTACGAAATATAAAATAACGCAACTGGTTACATATAATTTTTCAAAAATATCACAAAGATATCAAATTATTCTTGCGTAGCAAGACGTAACAAGCTATAAATTTAATGCTTCAAAATTATAGAAAGAGAGTATCATGTATGCCTGAAAAGATAGAAATACTACAAAACACAATGAATACCCCTTGGTTGCTCATGCAGCGCAAAAATGGCTATCACAGTGTAAAATATAAGAAAAATGACGATATATGGGAAATAACGCCTGAAATAATACGTTTTTACCAAGACACAGAAACTGTGCACTTTTTTACATTTACCCTTAAAAAGGAGCAATGGATCGAATGGATCTTTCCTAAGAAGAAAGCCTATTCACATGCTGTGCTGCACGGTTTGACCAGCGTCTTAAGCGATATCCCCTTGCCCAAGGGGGTACTATTGCCCGGGAAGATCGAAGCAAGCCTTCTTCTCGCACAGATGCAATAGTGCGTCCGCTGTCCACGACAGCCGCCAACATTATTGCCTGACCATAACCTTGGCCGGACGCAACAGACGCTCACCCAGCTTGTAACCGTGCTGCAACACACGAGCAACAGAATTAGGGGCAAAGTCTGGTCTGTCTTCAAAGCCTACGGCCTCATGCACATTAGGGTCAAATTCTTCACCCTCTTCGCCCACCTGTTTCAGGCCGTGTTTGGCAACAGCTTCCAGAAGGAGCTTATGCGTCATGGACACACCCTGGAACATATCCTTGCAGGCCTCATTCTTACTCCCGTACTGCAGGGCGAGATCCAGATTGTCCAGAGTTGGCAAAAGGTCTCCCATGACCTTTTCTGCAGCATAGCGCATCTGCTCTTCATGCTCTCGAGCCAAGCGTTTTTTGAAATTTTCCATTTCCGCTGCGGCACGTAGGCGTATTTCGGCAATTTCTGCCTTACAGAGCTCCTCAACATCCACGCTGGGAGTATTCAAAGAAGCCTGCTCCTGTTCAGAAACAGAAGATTCTCCTCCAGTAGTCTCCCCTTCCGTAGACGAGGATTCTTGCCCAAACAGCATGGCTTCATCTTTCAGGAAAGCATCTTCGGACGAAAATCTATCTTTGGGATGCTCCTGCTGTTCTGGAGCAGAGTTGGATTGCTGACCATACATACGGTGTGGTTTATGACGCTGCATGCTTCCTCCTCCCCATCATCAGACAACAGGGCGTTGTACAACAACCCCCTGCCACCTCAAGAATGACGTACCAATGTTAAGTAAGTATACCAGCGCTACCTGTCAATAGAACATGAGAGCACATGGTTACAAAATACCATGGTGTTACATTCTTCAACGCATTTTAGTGAGGTGTTATCCAAGGTACTGCTACGTTCGCAAAAATGCACGTAGCAGTGCTTCTGATATGCACATCTGCGGTTCCAGTACTTGTCTGATAAATTTTTTGTAGTTTTCCAACGAAAACAACATCCTTCCCTGACGTGCAATGTGTTCACGCAGCGCCCTCTGTTTCCAGTGGCACAAGGTCAACACAGCATCATCAAACTGTTGCTGAGTGAACTGCGCGGGCATCAGCACTCCAGTATCTGAAGTAACAATTTCTGATACGCCCCCAACGTCAGTGCTGACAATTGGCAGTCCGGCTTGCTGCGCTTCCATCATACTCACTGGCAACCCTTCTGAAGCACTCACACACAGCAAACCGTCGAGGCCGCCCACTGTATCGCCTGTAAAAAAACGACGCGCATCTTCCACACTCATGCGGCCATGCAATGTACAACGCAAATTGGGAGGAAGTTGTTGAGACACGATATTCCTCAACGCCTCGAATTGCGGGCCATCTCCCACATGATGCCAATGCACGCGCAGCCCTGGTCTGTTGCGCGCAAGGGCAATAAGGGAGCGCCCCAGGAGGGGTAACCGTTTGACGGGCTGAGCGAAGCTGCAACTCACTAAATTAAGGCCATCTCCCTGTGAAGCAAGTGCCGTACCAGACGCCTCGGGCACGCCCAAATAGTTGCAGGTCAGTTTGCCTTCCGGTACGCCCTCTTCCTTGAGATAGGCATATCCGCGTTGGGAACAAGGTGCAAAAACGTCGGCCATAGAGGCTCGACGGTATCTAAAGGGCAAATATCCACCTTTTGATTGAAAAGCATACAGATCTATGCCATGCAGCCTGCTTACAATACGCATATGGGGGAACTCTTTCCGTAGCATCCAAGCCCCAACAACAACAGGCAGAAACCAGAAAGCATACACGACAAGCGCATTCCGGTGCAATTTTTGTGTCAAAATCAGTTTTTTGAGTGCAGCCCGTGCATGCAGGGCCACAGCAGTGGCCTTGCAAAGCGCGACAGGGCGGGGCAATATGCCATGCGTTAGACTGTTAGCCACTTCTGCAGCCATAAAAGGAAGGCTACGCCAGTGTGCAAGGAAACGTACCCTCTGCCAATCAGGCACCGTAAGACATGTGTCTAAGGCGAAATCATAACGGGGCAGATGCCTGGGAGGAAGGCCACGGAGTTTGGGCAGTACCACCAGATTCCACGGCTGCGCCGTCAGATAGGGAAGCTCATCCCCAGAAAAATTATCTTCCTTAACAAAAGGATATCCGTCTGTGATATAGATAAGATTAGCCTGCATACGCTCCCCGCTCACCTATTCGGGAATACACAGCTGCGAAAAAAGGATGCATAAGAAGAAAGGCCATCAATTCCCTAGAACGCTTAAGAAGATTATTACATTTGCATAGACGTATGCCCGGTCAAAATCAATAACGAACCTCATTATTGTCTGTTACAACGCTTGGTGCTACTCTTTGAAATGGTACGCAGCATGCCTTTGTTTGCGTTGCAACAATGCATGCCAAGCCCCAAGGAGGCCCTATGCCCTATCAAATTTGCACCCGTTGTATCATGGATACTTCCGACCCGGACATCCGGTTTGACCGTAACGGATATTGCAACCACTGCAGCACGGCTCTGCAACGCATGGCGGCGGAATATCGCCCCAATGCCGAAGGCCAACGCCACATTGATGCCATGATCGAACGTATCCACCATGACGGCAAAAACGGTAAATACGACTGCATCCTCGGCCTTTCCGGGGGTGTAGACAGCTCGTATTTGGCTTGGAAATCGCGAGAATGGGGACTGCGCATTCTGCTTTTTCATGTAGATGGTGGCTGGAACACCAAAGAATCCACACACAATGTTCAGGCTCTGGCCCAAAAGCTGGGCTATGATCTGCACATACACACCATTGACTGGGAAGAGATGCGCGATCTGCAGGTAGCCTATTTCAAATCCGGACTGGCCAATTTAGACGTGCCGCAGGATCATGCCTTTTTTGCAGTGCTCTTCAAAAAATGCGAGGAATACGGCATTCACCATTGGCTCTCGGGCATGAACCTGGTTTCCGAATGTATTCTTCCCATATCTTGGGAACACCCCGCGCTGGACGGCAAACAGCTTCGTGCAGTGCACAGGCTTTTTGGTCATACTCCCCTCAAGACCTTCCCTGTCATTTCGTTTTGGGACTGTGCCAAATTTTACGGCAATATCCCATATTTCAGTACTATCCATGTACACACGCCCCTGAACAATCTGCCCTACGACGTTTTTGCCGCACGCAAAACCCTGGCTGAGGAAGTGGGGTGGCACAACTATGGCCGTAAGCACGAAGAATCACGTTTCACCAAACTCTTTCAAAACTATATTCTACCACACCGTTTCGGCTATGATAAACGACGTCCTCACTACTCCAGCCTCATTGTCTCTGGCCTGATGACGCGTGATGCTGCTATGGCGGCCATAAGCGAACCGGCCTACTCCCCGGAAGAGCTAGAGGCTGATATCGCCTATATGTGCAATCGTCTCGCGCTCTCTCGTGATGCATGGGACACTCTAATGGCGATGCCCAAGAAATACTGGCAGGATTACCCCAACTGGGGTTTTTATATCAACCTGGCCCGCAAGGTAAAACACATGTTTCGCCACTAGAGGAAACAGAATCACAGGACACTTTCATCTTCTTGCCTGTACAAGTCCGACGTGCTACTTAAAAATGTCATGGATATGCTGCGTGACACGATCAAATCGGAGTCAGACGGACATGAATTCCTCTGTTATTCTAGGCAATATTCATCGCCGCCTACCGCACGCATATGGTAACAGAACCATTTCCCTGCTCCTAGAATATTGAGGACACACTACATGTTTTCTTTTGACGATCTCAAACAAAAAAAAGCCGCCGTGGCTATCGTGGGCCTGGGTTACGTGGGGCTGCCGCTGGCGGTGTCCCTTTCACGCCATTTCGACGTCATCGGTTTTGACATTAACAAAGAGCGGGTAGCCGCATTGATTGCCGGTCACGACGCCACCAATGAAGTGGACGACGAGGCCCTTGCAGCAAGCACAGCTAAACTCACCCACGATCCTGCAGAACTCAGCAGAGCCGGTGTAATTATCGTGGCAGTACCCACACCGGTAGACAGCCACCGACGCCCCGATCTCACTCCCGTCATCGGGGCCAGTCGCACGGTGGGCCGCCATATGAGCCGTGGATGCGTCGTCTGCTATGAATCCACGGTATATCCTGGAGTCACTGAAGATGAGTGCATCCCCATTCTGGAGCAGGAATCGCATTTGCACTTTCCTCAAGACTTTACCTTGGGCTATTCACCCGAACGCATCAACCCCGGGGACAAAGTTCACAGACTGGAGAGCATACGCAAAATCGTCGCAGGTTCTGACTCTGCAACCGCAGACCTGCTGACGAAAGTCTATGGGGCCGTAGTGGAAGCCGGCATACACAGGGCCTCCAGCATCAAGGTCGCCGAAGCAGCCAAGGTTATTGAAAACACCCAGCGCGACATCAACATCGCCTTGATGAATGAACTCGCCATCATCTTTAACAAACTTGGCATCGACACGCTGGAAGTGCTGGAAGCCGCAGGCAGCAAATGGAATTTCCTGCCTTTCAGACCCGGTCTGGTGGGCGGGCACTGCATTGGCGTGGACCCATACTACCTTACTTATAAAGCCGAGGAAATCGGCTGCCACCCGGAAGTCATCCTTGCTGGCCGTCGCATCAATGACGGTATGGGCAAGTATGTGGCCGAAACATGCGTTAAGCGCCTGATCAATGCCGGCAAGCACGTCAAGGGAGCACGCGTTGGCCTGCTGGGGTTCACGTTCAAAGAGAATGTGCCCGACATCCGTAATACCCGCGTAGTGGATATTATTGCTGAGCTCAGGGAATACGGGGTCACCCCTCTGGTGCATGACCCTGAGGCAGAGCCGGACGAGGCCATACGCGAATACGGAGAGCAGCTGCTTCCCCTGGACGCACTCCGCAATCTGGATGCGCTTATTCTTGCCGTGGCACACGAAAAGTTCAGACAACTTGATGTTGCGGCCATACGCACCATGTTTGCAAGCCCACGGATCACATTGCTGGACATTAAGAGTTTCTGGAACAAGCAAGTGTTCCTTGATGCCGGATTCGACCTCTGGCGTCTGTAACCACCGCACCCGAGCAGCAACTGCAATGCGAGGTGGTTGTGCGCCAGACGTTTGGGTCTACTGATTATACTGCCATGAATGACGGCTACTTCACCCATGAGAGTGCCTGCATTGATGCAGATGTCACTGTAGGACACGGCACCAGAATCTGGCATTTTTCGCATATCATGTCTGATTCAGTAGTCGGAAGAGGATGCAATATCGGTCAAAATGTGGTCATCGGCCCCCATGTTTCCATAGGAAATGGCTGTAAAATTCAGAACAACGTCAGCATCTGCCAAGGAGTCACCTTGGAAGACGATGTCTTCTGCGGACCAAGCATGGTATTTACCCATGTCTGGAATCCCAGGGGGATAAGCTGCAAGGCGAATCAGTCCCTCACCACTTTGATAAGACGAGGGGCAACCCTCGGAGCCAACTGTACTGTAGTCTGTGGGCTGACTGTAGGGCAATACGCATTTGTAGGAGCGGGGGCAGTAGTCACACAAGACGTACCCGACTACACCCTTGTTTACGGCAATCCGGCACGAGCGCACGGCTTCGTGTGTGCATGTGGCGAAAAGCTGACTGCTGGCCTTACGTGTTCAGCCTGTGGACAACGCTACGCCCTGTGCCACGAAAGGCTACAAGCGGCTACCTGATGGTAACTTGCAAGAAACATTAAAGCATGCACATGCAACAAATTTGACATCATACAGAGGCAAGTGTAACACGTTATATACAGGCAGGTCGCTATCATTCAAACCCATAAGGCATGTATACGCCCTTCCTATTTTGCTGTACTTCGCTCACCTAAGAACCGATACCACATGGAAGCAGCCTCAAGGATTGGTACTTCATGGAATTCATTGACCTCAAGGCGCAGCAGCAACGTATTAAACAGCGCATTGACGCCCGCATAGCTGACGTATTGGCCCACGGCCAATACATCATGGGGCCGGAAGTATCAGAGTTGGAGCACGCTCTCGCCCGGTTTACAGGAGCCAGGCATTGTATCGCTTGCGCTTCAGGCACTACGGCCCTAGAACTTGTTCTTTCAGCTTGGGGTATTGGCACAGGAGATGCGGTCTTCACAACCCCTCTCTCTTTCATTGCCACAGCCGAGGCAATCGCCAAAACCGGAGCCACCCCCATCTTCGTGGATATTGACCCAAACTCTTACAATATTAATCCTGCCAACCTTAATGCTGCTATCATGGCAGTTTCTTGCCGGGATCGTTCACGACATCCTCTGCCGCGCATAGCCTTGCGCAAGCAACTAACACCTCGCGCAGTAGTGTTGGTGGACTTGTTCGGCAATCCTGTGGACTATGATCCCCTACTTGACGTAGCTCACGCACACAATCTTCTAACTCTGGAAGACGGTGCGCAAGGTTTTGGAAGTATGTACAAGGGCCGTCACTGTTGCAATTGCGGCTGCGATGCAGCAACCACGAGTTTTTTCCCTGCCAAACCTCTTGGTTGCTATGGAGATGGTGGAGCAGTTTTCTGCAACGACAACGAACTGGCAAATATTGTTGATTCCCTGCGCTATCACGGTCGCATTAACGCCCAAAATAAAAATGACAATATCCGTCTGGGATGCAACGGCAGGATTGATACCCTGCAGGCTGCCATCTTGCTGGCAAAGCTGGAAATCTTTCCAGAAGAGATTGTGCTGCGAGCCAAAGCAGGCCAACGGTACACGGAATTGCTTCTGCCATACAGCAACTCACCCGGAATTGTTACACCGACCGTAACGCCAGGTGGAGAAAGTATCTGGGCTCAGTATACCATCAAACTGCCGCAAGGAACTGATCGTCCCGCACTCATGAAAAAACTACGTGAACAAGGTATTCCCACGGCTATCAACTACCCCAAAGGAATGCACACCCAGGGCTGTCTGCGATATCTGGGGTACACACCACATGATTTTCCGCATGTGCAAGAAGTATGTTCCCGTGTTCTCTCTCTGCCCATGCATCCCTATCTAACGGAAGACGATCAAAAAACAATTGTGGATGTGCTCATACAGAGCATAGGATGGAGAGAATACACATGATCCACGTTGCCCTGCTAGGCTGTGGCCGTATTTCCAAACGACATAGTGAACTCCTGGGCGACGGTCGCATCAATAATGCCTGCCTTACTTGTGTCTGCGATATCAAGCGTGAACGTGCTAAAGCATGCGGGGAACGCTGGCATGTTCCGTGGTTCACCGATTTGGACACCATGATGCATGACATGGGAGGACGTATTGACCTTGTAAGTGTGCTTACAGAAAGCGGCAATCACGCTAGACATGTCATTGAAGTAGCACAATACAAAAAACACGTGCTAGTAGAAAAACCCATGGCGCTGACATTGGATGATGCTGACGCCATGATCCATGCTTGTGATAAATCCGGGGTAAAGCTGTTTGTCGTAAAACAAAACAGATTTAATGTGCCCGTACAAAAACTGCGCCAGGCGCTGGAAGCTGGACGATTTGGTAAAATTGTCTTGGGGACTGTGCGTGTCCGATGGTGTCGTAAACAAAACTACTATGACCAGGATCCCTGGCGTGGGACATGGGCACTAGATGGCGGGGTCCTAACCAACCAGGCCAGCCACCATGTAGATCTTCTGGAGTGGATGCTTGGCGATGTTGAAAGTGTCTTTGCAAAAAGTCGTACAGCCCTGGCCGATATTGAAACGGAAGACACTGCCGTTGTTGTACTCAAGTTTCGCAGCGGTGCTCTAGGTATCATTGAGGCTACAACTGCTACTCGACCTAAGGATCTTGAAGGTTCCATTTCCATCCTTGGAGAAAAGGGCAGTGTTGTCATTGGAGGCTTTGCCGTTAACAAGATGGAAACGTGGCAGTTTGACCCAGAACTCCCCGGTGACAGCGAGGTCATGGAAAAATTTTCTGTTAACCCCCCAGATGTATACGGATTCGGGCACAAAGCCTACTATGAACATGTCGTTGCATGTCTGGAACAGGGGAGCCACCAGCTCGTTGACGGTTTGGAAGGCCGCAAAAGTTTAGAACTTATCATTGCCATTTACGAATCCATTGAAACGGGTAAAGAAGTTTTCTTGCGTTTTCAGCCACAACTGTGCCGTCTGGGTCACAAAGGATAGCATGGACTATTCCGTTCACGAAAGCTCCTATGTGGACTCTGGGGCCCAGATTGGTACCGGCACGGCGATCGGGCGTTTCTGCCACATTATGGGAACTGCGGTAATCGGAAGAGATTGCCAACTCGGGCAAAATGTATATGTGGATGCATATGTATCCATTGGCAATAACTGCACCCTACAAAACAATGTCAGCGTATATCGGCATGTTACGCTGGAGTCTCAAGTATTTTGCGGGCCAAGTGTTGTCTTTACCAACGTATGGAATCCTCGTGCGAAGATCAAAAAAATGGATCATGCCCGACCAACGCTGATAAAGGAGGGAGCAAGGCTCGGAGCGAACTGTACCATTGTGTGCGGAAATTCTATAGGCCGCTATGCCTTTGTGGGCGCTGGCGCCGTAGTAACGCATAACGTGCCTGATCACGCAATTGTGTACGGCAATCCAGCCATAGTATCTGGATGGATTTGTGTTTGCGGCCATAAAATAAACAATTCTCTCATCTGTCCAGAATGTTCGCGTAGGTATGAGCACCAAGAGCAGGGATTAGTACTCATCAACGCCACTTGACTTTCTCCCAGCACAACATATTGCCATACTTGAACATTTAGAGAACATTCGATGCAAACTGTAACTTTCATTACCGGGCACTACTATCCATCCAAACGACGTGCAGGTTTTCATCATCTGGCTGATGCAACCTCTAGCCTGGGCTACAGAGTCAACTTTGTCACAGTCGGTTTGAGTTTACTTTCCTATCTGCGTCGTGATTACCGGACACGCATTCCTGGTATAAGCCAAGTTTTCAACAGGGTTATCCGGCAACGTGATAACTTTTATTCCTACGTCTACTTTACACTCTGGCATCCGATGACGTTGTTGTTTCCCTGGCTTAACAGATTGAGCATGCACTGGATGGACACATACGGACAGGGGAATCTAAAAGGCTTACTTTCCATCATCAAAGACACTGATATCTTCATTTTTGAAAACGGACCGGGGTTATTTCTTTTTGACAGGATCAAACGAGAGAATCCTCAGGCCCATATGGTATACAGAGTCTCCGACGATCTTCGCTTTCTGGGTTCTACGCATCCGCGGCTTCTGGAAGTCGAGCAACGTATCGCCCCTCAGTTCGACCGCATCAGTGTACCCAGCTATACCATGCTGCACAAGTTTCCGGGAATACCCATGCAACTGGATCGTCATGGTCTTAATGTGCGAGATTTTGATGCATGCACACGCTCTCCTTATAATGAGGGAACATCCAATGCCATCTTCGTTGGCACAGGTCGTATGGACTACGCGTTTTTACGCGATGCAGCATGGGGCAATACCAATTGTCACATCACAGTAATTGGCCCCTTCAAAGATACCCTGCATCAGGCAAATGTATCCTTTTTAGGTGAAATGCCCTTTGCCGAGACAATACCGTACATTAAATATGCGGATGTTGGACTTCTCAACCGAACCTATCACAAGGGCTATGCCACCACTATGACGGATTCCCTTAAAGTTATCCAATACCGTTATTGCGGACTCCCTATTGTCTCTCCAGATTATATTGATCTACGCCGCGACGGAGTTTTTTATTATAAGGCTGGCGACCCTCTTTCCTGTGGCAATGCTCTGCGTAGCGCCTTGCAGAGTGGCCGCAACCCCGAATACGCACAAGAGGTGCATACTTGGCAGGATGTTGCGCAACACATCCTCGCTCCATAGCAATCCGATGTATGAATACATTTTCTCCAAAGAATTACGAAAAAGCTTTCTTGCCATATATGAAAAACTGCCTCATGCGTGGAAGAAGGCATTTCTGGCTGCGCTTGTTGTCAACATTTTTGTTTTTTTCTTTGATTTAGCCCAATTCCCACTCGGTGATCACGACGTGGGCTATCAAGATGGCGTTCCTCTTCTCAGTGGAGGACGTTCCGGACGATGGTTTGCGCCCATCCTGTATTTGCTAAGTGGCAATGTCCAGATCCCTGTGTACACACAGATACTGGCCTTTATGGGGCAGATAGCGGCGGGCATGGCCGCAGTGCTGTTGTGGTTTCCAAAAGCTGGTGCATGGCTGCTCTTTGTGGGTGGGGTGTTTGTCTCGTGCATGCCGGCGGTGACGGAATTTTACTACTATCATTGGCAGGCTCCGACGTTTTCTTGTGCGCAGCTTTTCATGATTCTTGCCCTGCACATCAGCCTGCGCAGTAACCTTCGCAATGTGGTCAAATATGGTATAGCCATTGGACTATGTACATCAGCAATGGCAACATATCAGTCCTCTATCATGACGTGGACCGTCTGTTTCTGGGGATACGCACTCACACAATGCCAAAATTGGAATGGCACTGGCACCGCTCTTCGGGTGTTTTGCAGGAAAGCGTTGCCGACACTGGCCAGTTTTTTGCTTGCAGGGGGTCTCTATTACATCAGCCTACAGCTGTATCCCTTGGTCGGCCTTTCGCTTGAATTATATCAATTCCAGACAACATCGCTTTGCGAACTTCCAGAAAGGTTTCTAGAACTGGCAAAAATGGCCTGGTTGCACCTCTTGGTGCCGCAAGGCTTTATGTCACTATGGCTTAAGCTGCTTTTGCTAGCATGTATGGCTTGCGGTGCCGTATGTATGCTGTACCAGGCTCTGCATAATGAGCGAAAATGGCTGCGCGTATGCATGATTGGTTCAGGTATTCTACTGTTCCCGCTGGTTGCCAAATCTCAATTTCTTTTAAGCGCCAGCACAGAATGGTATCGCTATGCATTTCTCGCACTGGGGCTCAGCTATACATATCTTTTTTTTGTCCTGATCTTGCTCGCCTCCCAAGTTATTCTTGCACGCAACGTGGGTTTTGTTCTCCTTCTTTTCCTGCTTCCATGTATGGCAATTAATTGCCTTGATCAACAAGTACGGCACGTTCGTCAGGTCAATCACGATATGGCCATACTCAATCGTGTCATTGGACGCATTGAAGCTCATCCGAACTACCAGCCAGATAAAAGATATAACCTTGTCCAACTGGGAAGTATTACCCCATATCTGAAGAACGCTCCCGGTATGGGTGTTGACAATCCATTGGTAAAACAGACAGTCTCCCAGACGTGGAATCCGGGCTTTGAATTGTGGTTATTGTCCAAATACTTACTTCTTGGAGATAGAATCAATGAGGAAGTAAGCACCCGACCTGAATTGATGGCCAAAGCTCTTGAATATGTCCATGGCAAAGCCCCCTTTCCCGCAAAAGATAGCATTGGGATTATTGGAGACACTATCATTCTCTATTTTGATAGAACAGCTGTCCCACAGGCATATTTGCGGCTTCATGAGCTAGGATCGCATCCTCAGAAGGAAAAGGAAGTTTTTTGAGTGCCTGGCTCACCGCCCTTCCCCCAGCTTCGCCAGTAGGGTCTTACGGTTGATGCCCAGCCTACGCGCAGCTTCGCTCTTGTTGCCACCAACTTGGGCCAGAGTGTCCTGTACGGCCAGCCGCTCTATCTCATCCAGTGTCATGTTGGCAAAATCAGGACGTCCCCCCTGTTCCTTCCCCTGGGCTGTAATAGTGGGTGGCAGCTCTCGTTCACTGATATAATCACCGACCAACAGCACCACCGCACGCTCCACAGCGTTTTCCAGCTCCCGCACGTTGCCAGGCCAGTCGTGCTTTAGCAAACGGTCCATGGCCGCTGGTGTAAAGCCCTTAACCGTCTTATTATTACGCGATGCGAACTGCCGCATAAAATGCATGGCTAGAAGAGGAATATCTTCCCGACGCTCACGCAATGGCGGTAACTGCAGTGACACCACATTGAGACGATAATAAAGATCCTGACGAAAACGCCCCTGCGCCACTTCTTCCGCCAAATTCCTGTTGGTGGCGGCCAGGATACGGACATCCACCGTAAACGTACGGTCGCTCCCCACTGGCTGGACCTCGCGCTCCTGCAGCACACGCAGCAGCTTCACCTGCATGGCCGGAGCTATTTCACCGATCTCGTCCAGAAAGATGGTACCCTTGTTGGCCGCCAGAAAGCGCCCTTCCCGCTTTTTTTCCGCACCGGTGAAAGCTCCTTTTTCATGGCCAAAGAGTTCGCTTTCAAGCAGGGTTTCAGCAAGAGCGGCACAGTTCACGGCTACATAAGGGCCTTCCCGACGATTACTGCCTTCGTGGATGCTGCGGGCAATAACCTCCTTGCCCGTGCCGGACTCCCCGGAAATGAGCACCGTGGCCTCCGACGGGGCTATGGTGGCGACCATATCCAATAACTGCCGCATTGCCGGGCTCTGCCCTATGACATTGCTGGCCTTAGCGCCGTCTGCCAATTCGCGACGCAAGGCGTGTACTTCGCGCCGTAGGCCCGCGTGATCTAACGCCCGCTCCAGGGTCAGCCTGAGGGCGTCAAAAGCGAGAGGCTTGGTCAGATAGTCATAAGCGCCGGCCTTAAGAGCCTCCACTGCACTGGCCACATCTGAAAAAGCTGTCATAAGCAGGATGGGAATGGCTGGATTGTATGCCTTGATGGCACGCGTGGCCTCTATTCCGTTCATGCCGCGCATGCGCAGATCCATCAGGATAAGATCGTAAGGACCCTCGTGGCACAGGGCTGCTGCTGCTTCGCCACCTTCAGCCAGGCTGACGGCATATCCCCATTCCTCTAGCAGATCGCGCAACATTTCGCGGTGGTTACGATCATCGTCCACAACCAGCAGATGTATGGGCGAACTTGCACTCATGAAACCTCCACCATATGTAAGCGTACGGATACACTGCAATGAAAACAGCCTTTAGCCCCTTGCCTTCTTTGACACCGGACCCCGCACAGGCAGGGTGAGAGTGAACACCGCACCTCCCGCCGGAGCATTATCCGCTCGCACGCTGCCACCATGTCCCTCAGCAATGCGGTGAACAATGGCCAGCCCCAAGCCCGTACCCGAAGGCTTGGTTGTGAAATAGGGCGTGAATATGGCGGCCCGCGCCTCCGGCGCAATGCCCGGCCCGTTGTCACTGACCTCTAGACTGAACATGTCCTCTGCAGTAAGACGCACTCGCACACGCAACGTTCCCCCCTGTTCCATGGCCTGTACGGCATTAAGCACAAGATTGAGTAGCGCCTGCGTTAGACGTTCGCCATTGACGCACACCTGCGGAAAATTCTCAGGCACATCACATATCACTTTAATATTTTTGGCCTGCACATCTGCTTCAGCCAGGCGCAAGGCCGTGCCAATAAGTTCCCCCACACAGGCGGGGGCAGTTGTAAAATCGTCGGGTCTGGCAAAATCCAGCAGAGAGGAAACCACGCGATCAAGCCTTTCCACTTCATCGATCATGCGCTTGGCTGCTGTCTCTTCGCGACCACCTGCGGGCACGCGCTGTGCAATATACAGAGCCACACCCTTGATGGTACTCAGGGGGTTACGAATCTCGTGTGCCACACCCGCTGCCAGATGCCCCAGGGCGGCCAGTCGCTCATTGCGTGCCACTTCAGCCCTGAGACGCGTAACCTCCGTACGCAGCATACGCCGCCAGCGGCGGTAGTGCTGCACCCAGGAAAGAGAGACGACACCTGCCAAGGCCAGCACGGCAGCCAGTGCCGCCCAGAGCAGATTGTTGCGCACATCCCGCTTGAGAGCATCCTCATAAGGGCCAGCATCAAAGGCTACCAGAGCCACACCCACCACTGGTCGGGCAGCACCAGCCGGCACAACGCCACCGGCACTGCCAGGCATACACGACATTCCGGACTGCGACATTTCCATGCCATGCATGCCCATGCCGTGCCGGCCAGACATGCCGTGTTGTCCATAGGGACGCCTCAAAGGCGCAAAGGTTCGATACACTTCAAACACCGTACTGCCATCTGCATGCCTGTGCATGCGCCATGAAGGCTTATCCGTCACCTGACTGAACAGGGGCAACTCAAGGGCCTCCCCTGCCACCTCCGGCAACATGACACCTTCTTGCCTGTCATCTCTGGCCGTACCGCTCAAAGCAAGAATGCGTCCCTCCGTATCGGCCACAGCCATATATACGATGCCTGGCTGGCGGGCAGTTTCTGTCAACAGGGGTACCAACCCCAATACAAGACCGGCATGACGCATGCCCGTTCGGGTTCCGGCCTCCAGCGCCCATATGAGGGCCTCTGCCCTGTCAGTGAGGTTTCGCACCATGAAGGCCCGTTCCCGTTCGTTGCTACGCTCTGACAGGCCCATCATGGCCACCAGCAGAATACAAGCCACTCCCGCCAGCATCCAGGGCGAAAAACCCAACCGTGAGGAACGGAAGACAGAAAGGGGAGAGATGTGCATAGCGGTTCTCCTTCCCATTCCTATGGAACTTTTTGAATCAAGGTGCAAGTTCTTTACGACAATCAAATGCAAACCAGCCGCAGACCCTGTTCCCGCGGCTGGTTTGCATGCACATCAGCTCCCGCTATGAGAAGGAAAACTGCCTGCAACTACACAGAGTTATAGTCCCCTCGATTGAACTTGAACTTCTCCGTAGTGGTCATTACGTCTAATTCGTTGATCAGGGCGTCAAGCCCGGCATTCTGACCACGGACGCCAGCCGCACCTGCCTTGAGCCCGGCCACCTGTCCGTCTATGCCCTGCAGCAAGGCATAGGCTTCACGCAATGAACCATCCTGGCCAGAGGCATTGAGCGCATGCACATACGAATCCCACATATCTAGCGTCCCAGACGCCATGGAAAAAGCGTTCTGGATAACATCTTCAACGGGATTAACGCTCTCTGTCTGGGAGGCCAACAGCATCTGACTTATCATGGACGCCTGTGCCGCAGAACCAGTCTGCCCTGCAGCTGCCGCAGAAGAAGCCGCAGCCGGGCCGTCGGCAAAGCCCATCTGCATGCCCAACACGGCGTCAAAGGCGCCCTCTTGCCGGGTTTGCTGGCTCTTGATGCCCATGGCCTGATTTTGTTGCCGGTACAGAGCCTCTAGTTGCTCATTATTGATCTTCATATTGCCTCCAGGGTTATGCCTGCGCTACACCCTGCAAGAATGCTGCCAAAAGTCTAGATTTTACAATATGCTAATTTTATTTACTATTTTATCTGATACCACGGAAAAATTTTCCTCATCCCGTAGCCTACAAAGCATAAGAACGACAAAGGGACTTGTCTAACCGCTCAAAAATTTTTACCATTATTATGGAACAAAGGCAAAGGGGGGTGCCAGATCGTATTCGCACCATATTTTCTCACCTTTCAACCATTCCGCGCGCGTGTGGAATAGGAGTCTGCAATGAAATCCATCAAGAAGATTCTCTGCGCCGTAGACCTCTCCGATCACAGCAAGGAGGTCGCCGAATATGCAGTGCTGCTTGCCAAGAACCTTGGCGCGAGCGTGATCGTGGTCTACACTGCCCCCTCGCTCAGCCAGTATGTTGGCTTCCATGTGCCGCCCAACACCATTGAAAACTTCGTGGGCGAAATCGTGACTGGTGCGGAAAAATCCATGGAATCCTTCGTGACGGAACATTTTTCCGGTGTGGAAGCCAAGGGACAGGTGCTCATTGGCTACGCTGCTGAAGAGATTCTCAACCGAGCCAATGAAGAAAAAGCCGATCTCATCGTCATGGGCACACACGGACGCAAGGGGATTGACCGCATTCTCTTTGGATCTGTGGCAGAAAAGGTCGTCAAGAACGCCACCATGCCCGTGCTGACCATACGTCCCACCGAACCATTCAAGGAAGTTTAATTCCCCGCATGACGTCATGCAACCCGTCCATCTGCGGGCTGCATGACGTATGTACCGGCTATTGCCGTGGAGAAGCCATGCCCAAACTGTCCGTACGCCGGGAAATTCAAAATCTTGCAGCCTATGTTCCCGGCCTTTCCATTGCCGAGATACAGCAAAAATACCACCTGTCACAGGTCATCAAGATGGCCAGCAATGAAAATCCTCTCGGCACGTCTCCCTTGGTTCAAGAAGCTATTGCACGACATGCAGCAGAGGCATTCCGCTACCCGCAGGGTGGCAATCCCCGCCTCACCAACGCCTTGGCTGTCCGGCATGGGATAGATGCACGCCGCGTAATTGTAGGCAACGGCTCGGACGAAATAATCGATCTGTGCATCCGTGTGCTGGCCGAACCGGGACAGCACAATATGGTCTGCTTTGAGCCCTGCTTCAGCATCTACCCCATACAGGCGCATATCTGCGGAGTAGAGATACGTCGTCAGCCTCTGCGAGAAGATTTTTCCTTCGACTTTGTACAGCTGCTCACCCAGGTGGATGATAATACCCGTCTTGTCTTTGTGACTATGCCTGACAATCCTTCAGGCTACTGCCCTTCTCTTGCGGAAATAGAAAGCCTAGCCCGTGCTCTGGCCATGCAATTCCCTCACTGTCTACTGGTAGTGGATGAGGCATACATGGACTTTTCCTCCAACGAGGCTGCCAGTTCTCTACTTGCCGCAGGTCGCATGCCAGATAATGTGGCCGTCACGCGCACCTTTTCCAAAAGCTTTGGTCTTGCTGGGCTGCGTCTAGGCTATGCCGTACTGCCTGGCGAACTGGCAGAATATCTTTGGCGGGCGCGTCTCCCCTTCTCTGTTAATATTTTAGCGGAAGAGGCGGCCCTTGCCGCCCTCAACGACACAGCCTTTTACGAAGCCACACTCTCCACTGTAGCTGTTGGCCGTAGAATGTTGCAGGATGGACTCATAGACCTGGGATGTACGGTCTGGCCCAGTGCAGCGAATTTTCTCATGTTCCGCCTACCCGAAGGCGGCCCCGCGGCACATGTTTGCTTTGAGTATCTTCTCACGCACGGCATTATCATCCGCCCTCTCAAGAGTTACGGCCTGCCACAGCATCTACGTGTAAGCGTAGGCACTATGCAGGAAAACCAGGCATTTCTTGATGCGCTGGCCCAATGTCTGGCAGAACAAAACATCCATGGAGAGGACATATGAGCTCATACCTGCCCATTGTGACCCTGGACGGACCTGCCGGCGTGGGCAAAACCACATTGGCCAGACGTGTGGCCCAAAGCCTGGGTATCTCCTATCTGGACACGGGAGCCATGTTCCGCTGTCTGGCTCTCAAGCTAGGACCAGGCGCAGAGCACCTGCCTGAGGCAGAGCTCAAGGAACGCTGCAGCCAATGGACTTTCAGCCTTGCCGGACAGGGGGCTCATACCGCACTGCTTTGTAACAACGTACCCGTACGCGGGGAAGTGCGTACTGAAGAAGTAGGCATGCTTGCCGCACGCATTGCCACTGTACCCGTTGTACGCGACATGCTCTGTGCCATACAACGTGACCTAGGAGTACGTTCCCCTCTGGTTGCCGAAGGACGAGACATGGGCACAGTGGTCTTTCCCATGGCTCACTATAAATTTTTTCTAGATGCCGCACCTGAGGTGCGTGCCCTACGCCGCCTTCATGATCTGGAAAATCAGGGGCAGAATGCAGACCTCACCACCCTGACCGAACAGATACGTAAACGCGACGCCCTAGACCGCAACCGTGCCATTGCGCCTCTTCGCCCTGCCCCCGACGCTCTGGTGGTGGACACAGGGTCTCTTGATATTGAGGGTGTGCTGGGAGTGATACTGCACCACATTCAGGTGCATGGTGGCATAGTATAACAATTACCTTCTTCTAAGGTTATACGCTATAAGGAGTGCTGGAAATCATAGCGGGGCCAACTTCGCAGCGCTGCATGACGGAAGCAGCACGTGATATGGTCATTGACCATTCCCGTGGCCTGCATGTGTGCATACACCACGGTGCTTCCCATAAAGCGGAAACCAAGGCGTTTCATCTCCCTGGCAATGGTATCGGAAAGCTGACTGGTGGCGGGCACCTCATCCATGGTCCGCCAGGCATTTTGTATACTCCACCCGTCGGTGAAGGCCCAGAACCAGTTGCAAAAGCTGCCATATTTTGCCGAAATTTCCAAAAATACCCGGGCATTGTTGATGGCACTCACAATCTTTGCCCGGTTGCGTATAATGCCCGCATCCGTCATAAGCCGTGCCACATCGGCCTCGGTGAAGGTAGCAACCCTATGCGGGTCAAAGTCGGCAAAGCAACGACGGTAGCCCTCCCGCCGATCCAATATGGTGCGCCAGGCAAGGCCCGCCTGAGCCGCTTCCAGCACAAGGAACTCAAACTGCCCCCTATCATCATGACAGGGCACCCCCCACTCTGTGTCGTGATAGCGCAGCATATTTTCAGCGGAATGTTTGTACCAGAGGCAACGCTGCTGTTCCCTAACTATTTCAGAGGGCTGTACCGAGCTTTGCATTTCCATCTTTTTTCCTCAGTATATAATTGCCTGCCGCTCCATTGCCTGCTATTTTTATCGCCTATCATACACCAGCATAAAGGGGAACCCTGCTGCACGTAGGGACAACTCCAAGCACAAAGGAACAGAAATGAAAAAACATATTGGCATTATTGGATACGGCAATCTTGGCCGCGGTGTAGCCCTGGCCCTCCAGAGTTCTCCCGACATGACTCTAGCCGCCGTATTCACTCGACGCGACCCTTCTTCCATTACAGTACCGGGCGATGCCATCACCTGCTCTCTGGACAACATCGCAAACTGGCAAGATAAAATCGACGTCATGATTCTCTGTGGCGGCAGTGCCACGGACCTGCCAACGCAAACCCCCGCCTACACTGCACAGTTTAACGTTGTAGACAGCTTTGATACCCATGCCAACATCCCTGCTCACTTTGCCAAGGTGGATGCGGCTGCAAAGGCAGGAGGCCATCTGGCCCTCATCTCTTGCGGATGGGATCCCGGCATGTTCTCCCTTAACCGTCTTTATGCCAATGCTATTCTTCCCCAAGGTTCGGACTACACCTTCTGGGGGCGAGGAGTAAGCCAGGGACATTCTGACGCTATCCGACGTATTCCAGGAGTACGCAACGCAAAACAGTACACTGTGCCAGTGGAAGAGGCTCTTGCAGCCGTACGTGCCGGCACGCACCCCACACTCACTACCCGTCAAAAACATACGAGGGAGTGCTTTGTTGTGCTGGAAGATGGGGCCAACGCACAAGCTGTGGCCCAAGCCATAAAAACCATGCCCAACTATTTCGCCGACTACGATACTACGGTACACTTTGTCAGTGAGGAGGAACTGCGCAAAAACCACAGCGGCATGGCCCACGGTGGCATGGTATTCCGCTCTGGCACAACCGGGCAGCAAGGGGAGCATACCCACGTTATTGAATACCGTCTCACTCTGGATTCCAACCCGGAATTCACGGGGAGCGTGCTCACCGCCTGCGCACGTGCTGTCTATCGTCTGGCAGAAGAAGGCGCCATAGGCTGCCGCACCCTTTTTGACGTGCCTCCAGCCTATCTAAGCCATATGTCAGACGCAGAACTCCGACAGACATTTCTCTAGGCTAGAGTATGCCATTGTGTAGCAAATTGTGCAAATATTATGGCGTGCAAGGAGCGCCCGCCTTGACATGGTCAAAAACGAGCGCTCCTGCTGCTGGAGCATTCCTGTCCTAACATACCTAAAGATTTTTAATCACATCCCGAGCGAATGACTCCACCGCAACTGGATCACTAGAGGCATCGCCTTCCATTTTGAGTCCCTCAGCAATAAGGATGGCCCCCAATTCTTTAGCTCGTGATTCAATAGCATCCACAGCGCCACAAAAATGCGGGTAAGCCTGGTCACCAGAAGCAAATGCGGCGACTTTTTTACCTGAAAGACCTACTTTATCAAATGCCTCGAACAATGGCAAAAAATCATCCTGCATTTCCAAATCTTCTTCACCCCAGGCAGAGCATCCAAAAAGAGCTGCGTCATAACCCTCAGACAGACCTTCCGGCTCCACATCTGCAGCATTTTTCACCGCAGCATCATGCCCTGCAGAGACAATCAGTTCACCAATCTTTTCTGCAATACTTTCAGTATTGCCGGTACTGGACCCGTAAACAATAAGAACCTTGCTCATACTCAGTCTCCTTGTTGCAGTAGGCACATTTGATCAATGGTGATGCCCGCAGGTACAATGTGCGCAGTTCCCCTTGCAGACATGCTTTTTTTCGCGATGTTGTATTGCATCTCCGTTCTTGACTATGAGCACCTTATTGCCATTAATGGCAAGATCGAAGCCAAGATTGCCTTTAAAATAAACTCGCTCAGGACCTACGCCCTGCGAACGCAATGAGGATTTGAAGGATGTAATCGCCGAAGGCTGCGAATGAGCTACCCTTCGCACATCTATAAATATGCGTTTACAATGCTCCTGATTACCCCGCAGCACTTCCATGAGTGTATCAGCCTGAATCTGTTCAAACTGACCATCAACGACAATATGCAAATTATCATGACTGAAATGATGTGTGAGCCCATATGCTCCATCTGTGCGCTGTTCCATAACATACCCCTAACGCTTCTTGACTGCAGGCCATTCGTAGGCCAGATCAGCAAATTAGTGATTCTTTGCTTTGCAAAGGCATTCCCGTAAGGAAGACACACCACATGAATGTACAAGGTGCACTGGAATTTTTTTAGCCCGTGCAAGCTGAACGGCCTTTCTTTTAGCCTCATGGGAAACCTTATTGGTAAACACGATCAATGCATCAGGATTGCCAATTTTCTGTACAAAATTACGTTCATTTTTGGTGATACACCGTAATAGATGACCAGCATCAGCAGCAGCAGCTATATAGTCCTTTTCAAGCCTGTCCATTCCACCAATAAGTGTTACACACATGGCATATCTCCAGTAAATTTTGTTAAGGTGATTTATAGATATTGAAATTCATTTTCAATGTCAATACTTTTTTGTTTTTCTTCTTTATTCATAGTTCATAATGCAAAAAACCGTCGGTATGTGATTACTACCGACGGTTCTGCAAGCCATGCTCGTAACACAGTTACTCGCGGATATCCTTAGTTTCCAGATGGTGTACAAAATCGGCATAGACAGCCTGCAAGCCATCTTCTAGATCAATACGTGGATGCCACCCCAATGCAAACAACTTGCTCGAATCCATAAGCTTGCGGGGAGTACCGTCTGGATACTGCGGATCTGTGCAAATTTCACCTGTAAAACCAACTATGCGTGCAATACGCTTGGCTACATCAAGGATAGAACATTCCTTGCCACATCCCACATTGACATGTTCATAGGCTGAATAGGCTTCTAACAAAAAAACACAGGCTTCAGCCATATCATCCACATGCATAAATTCACGCATTGCTGTCCCAGAGCCCCAAATTGTTACTCTCTTGGCATGCTGCATTTTTGCCTCATGGAATTTGCGCAGTAAAGCGGGAATAACATGACTGTTCGCCGGATGGTAGTTATCACCGGGGCCATAAAGATTCGTCGGCATCACACATATGGCATCAAAGCCATACTGTTTTCTGTATGCCTGGCACATCCGTATGCCAGCGATCTTGGCAAGTGCGTAGGGTTCGTTTGTAGATTCCAGTGGCCCGGTAAGTAAATATTCCTCTTTGATTGGTTGCGGACAATGTTTTGGATAAATACAGGAGGAACCTAAAAAAAGAAATTTTTTTACATGGCAACGGTACGCACAATCAATGACATTATTCTGGATTTGCAAATTTTCATAAATAAATTCTGCAGGATATGCCGCATTAGCGTGAATTCCTCCAACTTTGGCTGCAGCAAGAATAACCACATCCGGCTGCTGACGGTTGAAAAATTCACGAACTGCCCCTTGATCGCACAGATCAAGGGCTGCATGACTTCGAGTGAGCAGGTTACAATACCCTGCACGTCGTAAAGCACGACAAAGGGCACTGCCCACAAGGCCATTATGGCCTGCAACATATATACGGTCGCCTTTGTGCAGCATCTTATTCGCCACCATGGCTGAATGTCCTAAACCCTGCCACTTTGCACACGGCATCACGCATACTCAATGTAAGGTCTTCTCTCGTCATTTCAGCTACCATATCTTCAAAGGAAATGGCAGGTTTCCAGTGGAGTTTTTTTCTTGCCTTCGTGGCATCGCCCAGCAGGGTTTCCACCTCAGTAGGTCGATAATATCGCGGGTCTACCCGCACAATGACATCCCCCGATTTCACTTGACAGTCAAGGCCCATACGATTACCGGCGATTCTGCGCAACTGCTCTTGATCCACTTCTGCGACACTACCGACTTCTTCACTACCGCTCCCCTGCCAATGAAGCTTCACCCCCAGCTCCTTCGCAGCTGTATTGACAAAATCACGTACAGAAAACTGTCGCCCTGTAGCGATAACAAAATCCTCTGCATGTTCTTGTTGCAGCATAAGCCATTGCATCTGCACATAATCACGGGCATGCCCCCAGTCCCGTTTGGCATTCAAATTACCTAGCCACAGACAATCCTGTAAACCAAGAACAATCCGCGATAGTGCACGGGTTATTTTGCGGGTAACAAATGTCTCTCCCCTCGCAGGCGACTCATGATTAAACAAAATGCCGTTACATGCGTACATTCCGTACGCTTCGCGGTAATTGACAGTAATCCAGTACGCATACAACTTGGCACAGGCGTACGGAGAACGCGGGTAAAAAGGAGTTTTTTCCGCTTGGGGTGTTTCTTGAACCTGTCCAAAGAGTTCTGAAGTGGATGCTTGGTAAAAACGCGTCCTGGCGGCCTGCCCTGTGATACGAATGGCTTCCAACAGTCGCAGAGTGCCCAAGGCATTCACATCGGCAGTATACTCCGGTGACTCAAACGATACCTGTACATGGCTCTGTGCAGCAAGATTATACACTTCTTCAGGCTGTACTTCCTGAATAATGCGTACAAGACTGCTTGAATCGCTCAAGTCTCCATAGTGCAAAATAAAATGTACGTCAGCAGCATGGGGATCCTGATAGAGATGATCAATTCGATCTGTATTGAATAGTGAAGTACGCCGTTTAATACCATGTACTTCATACCCTTTGGAAAGCAAGAACTCTGCAAGGTAAGCTCCATCCTGACCAGTGACCCCGGTGATAAGGGCTCTTTTCATCTCTTTTCCTTTATTCCTGCTAAAAAATCTGATAAGGATATCTTATGTAACTCTCAACTCTTAGCCAAGGGGAATGACGTACCTCCATCTATCCAACATACGTATTGCAACACATTACTGGAGTGCCCCGTAGTATGGTTGAACAATCCCTGTTCCATGCATCCTGCATACATCATCTTGACCCTCGGCTGCGCATAAGTTGTGCGATGTGTCTTGCCATATGTTTCTCAATGTTACGCAGCCTCGCAGGCTGTCTCACGGGATTGTTCATAGGGGTAGTGCTTCTTGTTCTATCACGTCCTCAATGGCGTCCCATACGACGTCGTTTAATGACAATCAACATTTTTGTTCTTTTTCTCTGGTGTATCACCCCATTGACCACACCTGGCACAGCCTTGATACAATATGGGGCAATCGACGTCAGCCTTGAAGGTACGCAGCTAGCCCTGTTAGTAACCCTTAAAGCCAATGCTATAGCTTGCATTTTTCTTACACTGATTTGTACCATGAGTATAACAGAGGCAGGGCATGCATTGGAATGTCTGCGGTGCCCGAACAAACTCGTCTTTCTTTTTCTGTTCACTGCACGTTACCTACATGTTATTGCAAAAGAATGGAGCATCCTTTTTACATCTGCAAAATTGCGTGGCTTTATTCCTCATACGAATATTCTTACCTATCGTACCCTCGCATCTCTACTGGGACTTTTGCTTGTACGCAGCTACATGCGTGCGCAACGCGTACATGATGCTATGCTGCTTCGCGGTTTTACAGGTCATTTTCGCACTATAACAACATTTCGCACTCGTCCGTTTGATTTCTACTTTTTATTAGCGATGTTACTCTGTGTAACTGCTGTGTTTTTTACAGAATACTTCGGAGATACATATGTCTGAAGATACATATACCAGACAAGATACAGCTATTATCAGTCTGGAAAATCTTTCCTTCAGCTACACAGCAGATGCTAATAATTCGCATCCTGTGCTACACGATATCAACTTTTCTCTAAAAACAGGTCAGCACATTGGCTTATATGGTCCAAATGGCAGTGGCAAGACCACTCTTTTCCGTTGTATTACTGGTTTATTACATCCACAGCATGGACGTATATTGTTTCATGGTATTCCCCTAGAAAATGAAAAAGATTTTCATCTACTGCGTTGTCGCGTCGGTTTTGTGCTGCAGCATGCAGACGACCAGCTGTTTTTCCCCAACGTGCTGGAAGACGTGGCTTTTGGGCCGCTAAATCTTGGCATGTCTGAAGATGCTGCAAAGCAACGGGCACTGGAGACCCTGAAAGATCTTGGCCTCACCGGTTTTGAAAACAGGCTTACGCATCGCTTATCCGGCGGAGAAAAAAAACTTGTTTCACTGGCTACCGTTCTCGCAATGCAACCCGAAGCCCTGTTATTGGATGAACCGACCAATGATCTGGACGCTACGGCGCGTCAACGCATTATTGATATTTTAGATAACCTGCATACCGCACGTATTACCGTTTCTCATGACTGGGATTTTCTGGCTCGAGTATCCGATGACTTTACCACAATTGACCACGGGCGCTTACATCCCTTCGCGCCCTCGCTCGCCCATGCACACCTGCATGCACATCCTTTGGGCAATACACCTCATGAACATCAATGAAAGGTACCGCATCGCCTACAGTGTATCCCTTGATAAAATCCACGAAATAGACAATGCTAGGCAATATTCATGTGCAAGAGACAACGTACAGACGCACTAGGCTGCAACCCCTCACAACCCCAAGGAGCGTACCATGTCAAAGGATCTGCGGATTGGGTGGATCGGCACGGGTGTCATGGGTTTTTCCATGGCCAACCATCTTTTGGACGCCGGATATGAACTTACTGTCTATACCCGTACGAAAGCAAAAGCTGAACAGCTTCTGGCTAAAGGCGCACATTGGGCGGACTCTCCCTGTGCAGTAGCACAAGTGTCAGATGCGGTCTTTTCCATTGTTGGCTATCCCGCAGATGTTGAAGAAGTTATGATTGGCGATAAAGGGGCATTGCATGGTCTTGGCAAGGGAGGAATACTCTGTGACATGAGCACCTCAAGCCCGGCACTTGCAGAACGCATTTTTGAAGAAGCCCGTAAACAGGGCTGTGAGGCCCTTGATGCGCCTGTAACAGGTGGAGATATTGGAGCACGCGAAGCAAGGCTCTCCATCTTCGTGGGCGGCAATGCTGCAGCCTTTGATCGCTTACTGCCGTGCTTTCAGGCAATGGGCACAAAAATTCTGCATTGCGGCGGTGCCGGTTTTGGGCAAAAGGCCAAACTTGCCAATCAGGTTGCCATAGCTGGTGTGATGTTCAGCACCTGTGAATCTCTTCTCTTTGCACAGGAAGCCGGGCTGGATGTAACCCAATGGATGGAACTGGTAGTGGCAGGGGCAGCAGGTAGCGCAGCCATGAATACCCTTGGCAGACGTATACTGAAGAACGACTTTGAACCCGGATTTTTTATCGACCACTTCATCAAAGATCTGGGGCTGTGCCTGGAAGAATGCCGTCGCATGGGGTTGATATTGCCGGGCACCACTCTCGCAGACGAGCTCTACCGTTCTATGCAAGCCAGGGGTTTGGGCAAGCAAGGTACCCAGGCACTTATCGCCAGCCTGGCCGAGCTCTCGGCCAAACATTGGCGTGGCGGCCAATAGACAACCGCAACTTTCAGGAGCTGCAGCATGTGGCCTAAGACAGTCCTTGACGGGCCTCTCAAAGACCCTGCACTGGAGGTATATACCCCTTTTCTGCTACGCCGCTACCGAGCCTTTACTGCAGAAATGGAACGCATTGTGAGCGGGTTTGGTTCTCTGCGAGCTTACGCCAATCTGCATACCTTCCTCGGGCCGCATTATATCAATAATCACAACGGTTCTTTTTGGCGCTGGCGCGAATATATGCCACATGCAGAAACACTGTGGTTGACCACCGACAAGCTGAATTTCCAGCGGCATGCAAAATTTCGTTTTGCACGAAAAGCCAACGATATATTTGAATTAGAAATTCCAGGTGATGCACTGGAACACGGCACGTACGTCGAGTTCAGGATGACGCCACAAAAAGAGAACGTGTCAGATCGGGACCCTAGAGCAGAACGTCGCGTCCCTATCTTTTCACAATGGGTTCTGCAGGATGTAAACGTGCCCGAGCAATGGTGTGCACGCATCTGGAAGCCTGACACACCCTATCATTTCCGCCACCCTCGGCCTGAACTGTCAGCGTTTCCACGCATCTATGAAGCGCATGTCGGCATGGCCCAGCCCGCAGAGGAACATCACGGCAAGAGCGTAGGAAGCTATGCACAGTTTATGCGCCATGTACTGCCGCGTATCAAGGCGGATGGTTATACTGCCGTACAACTCATGGGCATTCTTGAGCATCCACTGTACCGCTCGTTTGGCTACCAGGTCAGTAGTTACTTTGCACCATCCTCGCGCTATGGTACACCGGACGAATTCAAAGCGTTGATTGATGCAGCACATGGTCTTGGATTAGCCATAATTCTGGACATTCCGCACGGGCACGCTGCTGCCAATACGGAGCAGGGCCCGGCCCGCTATGACGGCAGCAATTACTTCTTTATGCCGGAACTTAATCAGTGGGGGACACCATCCTTTGATTTTCGTCAAGATATGACACGTCGGTTTCTCCTCTCCAACTGCCGCTACTGGCTTGAAGAATTTCGCATAGACGGTTTCCGTTTTGATGCAGTGGGCAATATGCTCTACTTGGACCACGGGCTGAATGATGATTTCTCACATGTAGGACGCTGTTTTTATGGTAAGGATAATCAGCCACGGTCTAACGTGGAAGGAGAACTTTATCTGAATCTTGCTAACGCTCTCATTCACGACATTTATCCCAATGCCATAACCATCGCTGAAGAATTTTCAGGTATGCCCGGTCTTACATGTCCTCCGGAGGCCGGCGGCCTGGGATTTGACTTTCGCTTCGCCATGGGCATTCCTGACTATTGGGCAAAATGTATCGCTGCCCCCAAAGACATGGGCAGCTTGTGGTATGAGATGACCAACCATAGACCGTATGATCGTACCATCAGCTATGTGGAGTGCCACGATCAGAGTATTAACGGTGAAGATTCCATGATCTGGCGCCTGTTGCATGACGATATGTACCAATATATGGCTGTGGGTACTGACACATGGAATGTTTCACGCGGTCTGGCGTTCTATCGACTGATGCGTCTGCTTACATTGACCACGGCAGATGCTGGCTACCTTAACTTCATGGGCTGTGAATTTGGCCACCCTGAGTGGTTAGATGCAGAAGAACACGCCCACCGTCAATGGCGGCTCGCAGATGATGCACAGCTCAAATATGCCGCACTTGCGCAATGGGACAAAGCACAGCTCCTGGGGCTGGTACAACGCTTTCTGGCAGATTTTCAACAACCTCCGCTCTTTCGCTTTATTCATGAAGACAAAAGGCTGCTGGCTTTTGAACGGGGGCGGTTGCTGATTGTCGTCAACATGCATGAGACCCAGGCTCAAAACGATCTGCTTTTCGCCGTCACTCCAGGGAAGTATATTGAGATACTCTCTTCCGACGAAACGGCCTTTGCCGGGCATGGCAATTTACATGTAACACACCCACCACAAGAACATTTTACCACACCCCTGCCACATCGCAACGAAGGGGATATACAGTTGTACCTGCCCCCCATGGTGGCATTGGTTCTCTACAGAACAGAGTGACAAAACTGCTCCAAAGGAAAAAGGAGCTGTATCGGCACGGCGTCATCGTTCAAAATAGGTATATCCCCGCAGGCCGTCTTCAAAAGCCTGCATGATGGCAAAACGTTCGCTGGGCGAAATACGTCCCTGACGTACTGCCTGTTCTGCTGTGCTGCGCAAATCTTCCAGGATACGTCTCGGGTCGTATTCCACATAGCTCAGAATATCAGCAACGGCATCTCCGCGTATTTCACGCACATACTCGTATGTTCCGTCTTCCGAAACACGGATGGATACCACGTTTGTATCACCCATAAGGTTGTGCATATCGCCCAAGGTTTCCTGATAGGCACCTACGAGAAAAACACCAAGGTAGTATTCTTCTCCTTCACGCAAGGGATGTAATTCCAGCGTGGACTTCATTCCTTGTGGATCAATAAAATGATCAATGCGTCCATCGGAATCGCATGTAATGTCAGAAATAATGGCCTGCCGTGAAGGGAACTCCCCAAGCCGATGGACGGGCATAATGGGGAAAAGCTGATCTATGGCCCAAGAATCCGGCAATGACTGGAACACACTGAAATTGCCGTAGTAAATGTCGGCCAGGCTGATATCAATATCCTCGAGATCGCGAGGAACTGTCTTAAGACGTGTCTTTTCCTGGGCTATGCGCATGATAATGGCCCAAAAAAAACGTTCAGCTTGCGTACGCTGCCGCAATGTCACCCTGCCAGTAGAAAAAAGCTGCCGCACCTCATCTCGATAATAAACCGCATCGTTATAACATTCCTGCAAATTACGCAGACTGATATTTGCCAGTGTTTCGCGCAGGTTCAACACCGGCTCAGGCGTTTCTTCGGGTAAACTGTCAGGCAACTGCACTTCTTCCACCATGCTTACATCAAGCACATTGAAAAGCAGCACAGAATAATAGGCTACTGTAGCGCGACCAGATTCTGTAATAATATGGGGATGTGGCACCTCCTGCTCATCAAGAATGCTCATGATGGCTTCCACCACATCCATACAGTATTCGTCCAGTGTATAATTACGAGAAGAGATATAATTTGTGTGCGATCCGTCATAATCCACTGCCAGGCCGCCCCCCAGATCCAGATAGCCCATGGGAGCGCCCTCTTGTACGAGACCGACATAGAGTCGTGCCCCCTCCATGACGCCAGTACGGATATCTCGTATATTGGAGACCTGTGATCCCAGGTGGTAGTGCAGCAGCCGAAAGCAGTCCAGCATCTCATTGGCTTTAAGCGTGTCCAGTACATCAACTATCTGCGCTGGAGAGAGACCGAAAGTGGAACGCTCCCCCCCTGAGTCAGTCCAATGCCCGCTTGCTTTCACCGATAATTTAGCGCGCACGCCAATATTTGGACGCACGCCTAATGCCTTGCTGCGTTCCAGCAATACATCTAGCTCACTGGGCATCTCCAGCACAAAAAAAATATTGAATCCCAAACGCAGGGCCTGCAACCCCAAATCCAAAAATTCGCCGTCCTTGTAGCCATTGCAAATGATGCAGGCTTCGCGGTCTTGCATCAGAGACACTGCGGCAATGAGTTCTGCTTTAGAACCGACTTCAAGTCCATGATGATACGAAGGCCCAAAACGAGCAATCATTTCTATAACTTGCTGCTGCTGATTAACCTTGACGGGGAAAACTCCACGGTATGAACCGCTATAATTGAGGGATACAATAGCTTTGCGGAACGATTCATGAATATTGGCGATACGCGAATCCAAAATATTTTCTACGCGCAATAAAACTGGCATGTCATAACCACGCTCCCGCAACCCAGCAATAACCTCAGGAATGGAAACCTGCGGCCCGCTAGGGCCATTGGGACAGATTACTACTTCACCCTTTTCTGACACGTCAAAATAGCCAGCCCCCCAGTTGCGGATTCCATAGAGTTCTATGGAATCTTCCACCCGCCACTGTTGCAATGCGCGGTTCTTTGTCAAATCATGCTCCTTTCATACCGTCTGCTTGTCTGATGAACACACGATTCTGTCGTCATGACAAAATTACGCTGTGCTATAGCTCGAAGTCAATGAAGAAATACTAATGGCATATATATTGCAATTAACAAATAATATCTGTCAAATTTCTTCAGACAGCTGCGTTCTGGTAGATAGGAGTAGCACTATGGAACTGGAATTTCGGTCTCGCAATAACGATATGGGGCATATTTTTCCCACATTTCAAGAACGAGTAAACACTATGCTCCCCGCTAACAGCACAGACTACCATTCTTTATCTGAAAGTACGCAACCTGCCTCGCTTCTCGCAAGTTCGGCTGCGCCTGTCCTAGCAAACACATCCCCCGGAAGCCCGCACATGCTTAACTCTGAAGAAATGCAGCTGGCACTGGCCCAAGTGGAACAGGAAGCAGAAGCCCACAATCAGGAACTAATCCGTGCGCATTCGGGCCTTACTGAACAACGTGTCGCCCGTCTGCTTGGTTTACTGAAGTAAGCCTGCGTTTTCCATTCATTGAATGATATTGACTTGGTCTTACGCATTTCGTACATTGCGCACTATTGTCTGTACAGGTATACAGTCGTGCGTTGTATCAACAATCGTTATGGATTACGGGCGAACTGTAGAGCAATTAAGAATAGTGCATTGAGTAACCAAAGGTAAGCCTTTCGTCATGAACTGGGATTGGGATAAACTGCAGGAAAAACGGCAAAAACAGAGTAAGAACCCGCCAGCGCCTCTGCCTGACGCCAATGAGGATAGAAGGGATACTGAGCCCAGGCGGGCACGACGTTCACCTTTCAATGGCGGACACGGCGGTGGCGGAGATAACGGCGGAACCCCATTCGACAGATTCTCGCATATACGCTTCCCTGGCGGCAAGGCGCTCGGGCTAGTTGCCGGCGCAGGACTGCTGTTGTGGCTGCTTTCTGGAATTTATATTGTTAATCCAGATGAACAGGGAGTAGTGCTCCGCTTCGGAGAATACAATCGTACTGAAGGCCCCGGTCCTCATTATGCCTGGCCTATCCCCATAGAATCCGTATACAAGCCTCAGGTGACACAAGTACTTCGCAGCGAAGTGGGATTTCGTTCTGTTGGCCAAAGTGCGACATTTCAACAGGGACAGGTACGCACTATTCCTGAAGAGGCTTCCATGCTGACCGGCGATGAAAATATCGTTAATGTGCAATTCAGCGTTCAGTATAAAATCAGTGACGCCGTTGCCTACCTGTTCAATGTTAGCGCACCGACTGCCCTGGTGCGCAACGCCGCTGAAGCCGCCATGCGGGAAGTCATTGGAAACAGTCAGATTGATTCCGCCATCACTGATGGCAAATTAAAAATTCAGAGCGAAGCAACGCAGTTACTTCAGGCTGTGCTCAATAGATACGGCGCGGGCATACAAGTACTTGCCGTTCAATTGCAGGATGTGCATCCTCCACATGAAGTGATTGATGCTTTTAAGGATGTGGCCAGCGCACGGGAAGACAAAAGCCGTATCATCAATGAGGCAGAGGCGTACCGTAACGAACTTTTACCAAGGGCACGCGGTCAAGCTGCGGCAATGCGCAACGAAGCTGAAGCATACAGTACCACGCGTGTACGCAATGCCGAGGGTGAAGCTGCCCGTTTTGACGCCTTGCGCGTTGAATATGAAAAAGCTCCTAAAGTTACGGAACAGCGACTCTATTATGAAGCCGTTGAGGACATTCTTTCCCGATCTGCAGAAAAGGTTCTCATGGACAATCCCACCGCAGGTCGTGCCCTCCCCTATCTCAACCTGCCCAGTTTGAGTGTGCCGGTTTCACCCAAGCAGCTGGAGAAAAAATAATGTCCAGAAATCCACTCATGCTGGCAGTTATAGCTCTGTTGCTCATTGTTGGCGCCAGTCAAAGCTTCTTTACCGTACATCAGACACAGAAGGCACTTGTACTGCAACTGGGAGACCCTCTCTCAGAGGTATATGGCCCTGGGCTTCATCTCAAAGTGCCCTTTATTCAAAACGTTGTCTATTTCGATGCACGAGTGCTGGATTATGAAGCACGCTCTCGTGAAGCCTTTACTGTAGATAAAAAGGCCATTGTTCTCGACAACTATGCCCGTTGGAAGATTATTGATCCGCTGCAATTCTACCGCACCATGCGCACGATCCCAGGTGCCCAGGCCAGACTGGACGATGTAGTCTATTCACAACTTCGTGCCTTAGTAGGTGCATATACACTGACTCAGGTTGTTTCCTCGCATCGTGCAGCCATTATGAAGGAAGTAACAGACAAGGTGTCCGCGCTCATGCATAATTACGGGGTTGAAGTTCTGGATGTACGCATCAAGCGCACGGATCTGCCTCCCGAAAACCAAAGGGCAATTTTCGACCGCATGCGGGCTGAACGTGAACGGCAGGCCAAACAATACCGTTCTGAGGGTGATGAAGAATCCACACGTATCCGGTCAGATGCTGATCGGCAAAAAGCTGTTATCCTGGCAGAAGCAGCACGGGCAGCCCAGATCGAACGCGGCCGGGGGGATGCCTCGGCAGCAGGCATCTATGCCCAGGCGTACAATAAGTCCCCTCAATTCTACACATACCAACGGTATCTTGAAGCCATGCGGAAATCGTTAAAGGAAAACAGCAAAATGGTTCTCTCCAACGAAACCCCGCTTCTCAACCTGCAACGCTGATGCGCTGTATGACTAATCCTTTATGCTTTTATACACTGCACGACATGCCGGGCAGGATAACTACTGCTGATGAGGCTGTGGCCGCATGAAACCGTCTTTTTGGGCCGATTTTTGCCAAAAAACCGCTGTGTGCCCTCTAATATGCTTGGCTCTGTGCCTGTCATTACCGGCCTGTAGTGGCGCACAGGCGCCCAACCAACCTCTGCCCCGTCAGGAAGGCGATACGCCGGCTGCTCCCCACGCTCAGGTGGCGATAGCACCTGTATGGCTACCATTGCGAGAACGCCTCGCCACAGACGGCATTTCAGGCCCTGCTGTGGATGCTCTGCTGGCAACTCTGCCTCAGACCCCCACACAATCCCCCATGGGAAGAAAGATACGCGAACTCTATCAGCGCAAATTCTTTCCAAAACCCTCTGTCAAAAAACGCAACCTATATTACAAGGGAGTTGTAACTCAGGCAAATGCCGCAACATGCAGACGCTTTGTGGCCGATAACCACACAGCTTTTACACTGGCGGAAAAGCAATATGGTGTGCCCGCATCCATTGCTGTAGCGCTGTTATTTGTGGAAACTCGTCTGGGCACGGTACTGGGAGATGTGCCTGAAAATGCCTTCTACACGTTAGCCAGCATGTCCGTTAGCCGCCGTATGGAGGATATCGCCAACTGGCTGCCTCGTATGCCAGGCCACGAACAGCATACCGACTGGTTTGCCGAAACCATGCCCAAACGCGCAGACTGGGCATACAAGGAAACACGGGCGCTGGTTGAACATATGCTTCGTGACCATGTTCCACCGGAGCATTTGCCGGGCTCCATCTACGGTGCAGTAGGACTTTGCCAATTCATGCCCTCAAATATTACTATGTATGGCGCTGATGGCAATGGTGACAATCGTGTGGATCTCTTTGAAATTCCCGACGCAGTAGCAAGCCTCTCCAACTATCTTGTCCATCATGGCTGGCGGCCCGGCCTGTCGCGAGAACGGCAGCACAAAATACTTATGACATACAATCATGCGACGATTTATGCCAATACCATCCTGGCCCTAGCCGATGTTGTGGAACACAAGCCCGTGCCATCAGACGCGGCAACTGTGGGACATCGCCGCAACAGACCGGCCAAATCCGCTACGAAGGCTTCAAGGAAAAAGCCCTTGCAACGCTAATATGCTCATCCTCCAAAGAAGACCCGCACAGTCTTACAAGACCTGGGCACGGTACGGCTCGCACTTCCGGACTTTTTATTGAACAATATCTAGGTATCCTGCTTATTGTGCTCATAATTATGCAGGATTATGCCATAGGTACGCCTGTCATGGGGCTGTACCGGCGAATACCATTTCATAGGAGCTGCCATGAAATATCTTGGTGAAGAAATCAAAAAACTTGGTTTTGGCCTTATGCGCCTACCAAAGAATGGGGATGCTATTGATGTGGAGCAGGTCAAAACAATGGTGGATATGTTCCTCTCGCGCGGATTCACATATTTTGACACTGCCTGGGCGTATCCCGGCAGTGAGGATGCTATCCGTCAGGCACTGGTTGAACGTCATCCACGGGACAGCTTCCAGCTTGCCACCAAAAATGCAGCATGGATCAATTGCAAAACACGTGATGATGCCATAGCGCAGTTCGAAACTTCATTGCGACAGACCGGTGCCGGATATTTCGATTTCTACCTGCTTCATAACTTGGGTGAAATGCGAACAGCCTTTTTTGAGAATTTCGATCTGTGGAATTTTGTACTGCAAAAAAAAAATGAAGGGTTGGTGAAGCATTTGGGCTTTTCATTTCACTCCACAGCGGAAGAACTAGAAGAAATTCTGACACGGCATCCGGAAGCCGAATTCGTACAGTTACAAATCAATTACGCTGACTGGGAAAGCCCGGCCATTCAGTCCCGCCGCTGTTATGAGGTAGCACGTGCCCATGGCAAACCAATAGTCATCATGGAACCTGTCAAGGGTGGGCTGCTCGCCAATCCGCCCAAGCCTGTTGCTGATGTTTTGCGCGGCGCTAATGCCTCAGCATCTTTGGCATCGTGGGCTATTCGTTTCGCTGCCAGCCTCGAAGGGGTCATCACTGTGCTGTCTGGCATGAGCAACATAGAGCAGATGGAGAACAATACAGGATATATGGAACATTTTCAGCCCCTCACATCTACGGAAAGAGCTGCAGTTGACAAGGCACACAATGTTCTTGCGGCTCTGCCTGTCATTCCATGCACGTCCTGTGACTACTGCGCCAAGGTTTGCCCACAGGAAGTCGGTATCTCCGGCTCGTTCACAGCGCTGAATATTCTCAATCTTTATAAGGATATGAAGACAGCCACACAGCAGCAAGAGTGGCTGGTAGATATGCACGGCAGGAAACGGGCTTCAGAATGTATTCAGTGCGGTGCTTGTGAGGAAGTCTGCCCGCAGCACATCGCCATACGTGATGAACTCCAGAAGGTCAGGTCAGCTTTTGACAAGCCTAGGGGATAAAATAAAGGCGTTGTCGATCAGACAGTCATTTATTTTAGCATATCGCAATGACCACCTGTGACACGTATAGATGCCGGTGAACTTATGGTTCCTTGAGGGTCGAGTCTATCACAGGAATTGATTCAGAGAAACAGGAACTGACCGTCACCATTGATAGGAGACCTGTTATCTATGATTTTACTGACCAGGATGAACTCGTACTCGCCTATGTCATACCCCTTCATAAGTCACAGGGAGCGAAGTACCCAACCTTCTAGGATTTCTTGGTTCGTATTTCAATCCAAAGATGCTGTGAATGCAGTGTACTGTCAAACGAGAATACCAATGCGGGAGGATACCCTCTTGAAAAGTTTCTATGCCCTGTTGTTAATTGTCATGACCTGCTGCATTTCCCTGCCAGCGTCGGCTTCCGGTCCTGTTTCATTGCCACCACAGGAAGTTGCCAAGCTGAAAGCAGCACGGGGAGCGAACCAGCTTATTCTTGTCGGCAACACTGTGAACACGGATGCAGTGCTCACCTTTTACGAAAAGAGAGGAACATCCTGGAAAAAGGTGTTCACAACTCATGCCTATATAGGCAAGAAAGGTCTTGGTAAAAGCAAGGAAAACGATGGCAAAACGCCAGTGGGGGTATTTCGATTTACAAAGGCATTTGGTCTCGCTCCTGATCCAGGCTGTGCCCTTGGCTATACACAGGTGAATGAATCACACTACTGGGTTGGAGACAGCCAATCCCCCTTCTACAACAAGCTGGTCAGTACACGAAATGGAGTCAAGTTTGACAAATCCAAGAGTGAGCATATTGCCGAGTATTTCATGGCATATCAGTATGTCCTTAATATCGGCTATAATGAAGGCGGTAAACCTGGTCTCGGATCAGCCATTTTTTTGCATTGTGCAACGGGTATTCCATTTACGGGAGGGGGTGTTGCCATTCCTGAGGAATATATGCTTCGTTTAATGCAAACCATTCAACCGAGGTGCAAAATTGTTATCGCAAAGCTTCAGGATTTGAGCAAATTCTGAACTGGAGCGATGGATACGTGCATTCTTCCTCCAAGCAGATATTGACTTCATACCACGTGTACCTAGTTGTAAGTGTACAGGTCACTTCAAACCGGGAAGACGCCATGCATCCGCTGATTGGTCTTGCCCGCATCGCGACGGACGCATCTGCCAGGCATCATTATTTCCGCTGTCGCATTCTGAGTATGGCGACATGTCATCAAGACTGAACTGAACAGGTACGAAAGTGCCCCCGGCGACGGACTTCCTGAAAAGAAGGCAAACTGACTGTACTGAATTTTCCAATAGCATGAGAATCCCCTGTTGGCGGATGCTCTGCCAGCAGAGGGTTGTTTTATCCTTGTCTCATAGATACTGAGAAGGTCATGGATTCATTTCAGCGGCATTACCGGATATGTTTCTCCCAGAATCTGACAGCATGTCAGTCCATCCGGCAGCCGAGGTTCCCTCACCTGTCCCGAATCCATGTCCCACCTGCTCATAAAGATGAATTCCGCATCTATTCCATATTCAGTCAATGACTGAATACGGTTTCTCATACCATCAATGGTGAAGAAGGGAAAATCTTATAACTATAAAAAAATAAGGGCTTCATGGAATTTCCAAGAAGCCCAAAGTCCCTTATATGGTGCGAGGGCGGGACTAGAGATATACCTATATTGCATTAAAATTCATAAATATTTTTAGCAGTACACATAAAAGTTGCCCCCAAAGTTGCCCCCATTTTTTACCCTTAATTTGAATGACACTTACTACTTTACAATGACAAAGTCACGTTTATCAAGCGTGGCATACCGTTTATTAGTCATAAACTGTGTGATTCATAGACATAGTTTCTATTTTCTGAGCTGTAGTTTTCGGCTGTAATTTTGTTCCTGGATATGTTCCTCTTCAGGGTGATAGTTGAGAGCGACCTCATCAGACAATGGCGTCTGATCAATCAATTCACAGTATCTTTCTATTGGCGTCTTTCCTTTATGCGCACCATGAGGGCGCTCC
>JAFTDG010000159.1 GCA_017454325.1 Desulfovibrio sp.
CATGGGCTTGTGTTCATCATCTTCAATGTGGATAAGAGACAATGAATATCCATGTGTCTCACCCTCTGGGCCATCTTTGCTCTTGGTGACTTTCCACTCACGAACAGATCGCCCCTTCCCTGTCAACTCAATCTCGAAATCCCACGCTGCAACTTGTCCGCTCCAACCGCGACCACCTGCGGTTAAGTTTTTCCCTTTGTGGTGAATCAAAACGACAGAACACTGTGCCAGCGTAGCAAGTTTTTGAGCATTGTGAATTGCAACGCCAAGATCAGATGTATTTTCCTGTAGCCCAACGGTAGCCTGGGCCTGTGTATCAATGAAAACCAACGCCCCATGGGGGACTGTCTCGGCAAGCAATTTGATCTCTGCCTCATCTTTCAGTGACAAGTCACCGACGTAAAATTCAAAATCGCCGTCTAGTTTTTGGCTTGGTGTATTTCCAAAAATTCGCGCCCATTGCTTGTAGGCACGGAGCCGGAGCAAAAACCCTTGGCTACCCTCCAACACCAAAAAACGTACAGGTCGTTTAACAGTTTTATGTCCGTACCAAGTCCATCCGTGAGCAACATGCATCCCCAAATCAAGGCACCAAAACGACTTACCTGCTCCTGATTCGCCATAGACTTGCCCGACAGCACCATCAACTATGATGTTTTTTACGAGCCATTTTGGCAGTGCAGCAGCTTCTACTTCCGATAGTGAATGAAAAACAAACTTATTTTCTTCTCCATCCTGCCCGGCTGCGTTTTTTTGCCCCGCAGGGGAGGGGTTCGCCGTCTCCATCGGCATGTCGTTCCAAGCGTCGCAATTTTCCTTGAATGAATGATACTCCGCGCCCAAACTAGGGGTATTCATTGCCTGCCTCCGTCAATTTGAAATTGAGGACAAGCTGGGGCGGCTGGCCGCGTCTGCAATCCGCTCAAGTCGCAAATGAAGACATGGGACGTTGCATCAATGTGTTGGCAATACCAACAGCATTCTTGATTTTTTGACGGGAAATGGGCATTTTGGGGGCGTATGGATTCCTTTTTTTTGCCCCGGTTGCCGCCGGGGTTTCTTGTTTGATGCATGGCAAGCCCCCCCCCTACACCGTTGTCATAGGCTTGCGGCCACGGTGCGCACGATTGCGAGAACGGTTGAAGGCCCAAAGAATCAACGCTTCGCGGTCAAATGATGCTACCCTTCCAATGTACTGTGGTCGCGGAGCACTAGCGTCACTCGTAAGGACAGTAGATGCACTTTTGTTGCTCTTGAACCATCCCTCTTCCACCATATCAAAATAGGTGACGTGCGGCCGAAAGCTTAAATACACTTCCTGCCATGAATCGGGGAGGGCTAGAATACTCTTGGGAATGCGATTGGAATAGTTAGTTGAGGGCATTTTTCCTCCTATAGGTAATTTTTTTGCAGCAATAGGAAATTGCTTGCCTTTGCCCTCCACGCAAAATGTCTCCATAATGTCCGGTCATTGACACAAAAAAAGCCCCTATCGTTTTGATAAGGGCTTGGCATTGCTTGTAAAAAAAATTTCAAAATTTTATTGTCATGTCCGCATAATGTCCGGTTATTCATCCTCAGCAGGCAAGTTGTCCATATCAACTCCAGTTACTGGCCTGTTTGCTCCGGCAACCCGTACAGCGCTGTTTATACTGCGATGAATTTTGTAATTATTAGCCCACGGTGTTAATTGTGCGAGAGAAAACCGTCCGGGATAACCTTCAGGAGGTTTGCTCTTTTCCCACCTTCGTATAGTCCGAACATCTACGCCTGCTAGGTCCGCAGCAACCTCTTGAGACACTTCCATATCGTCTTTACAGGGCTTTTTTGTGTGTCTGGTAGTATCTTCTCCCTGCAGGGCGGTATTTCTCTCTGCTATTTCAGTAGGTTGTTTGTCATTTTGTTCTATATCGTCAGATGCTTCAGTCTTTAAGAATGGAAATTTTGAGAATAGTTCTCCAATATCAAAAAACAAACCATCTATATATTCATCTTTATTTCTTACATCTTCTGTAACATCAATGAATTTTTTTACGAAATGTATCATTTACTAATATATAGCATTTTGCTTTCCAAATAATCTCACAAAATACCTCAAATTTTATATCATTACAATATTCATGTATGACGTCATAATTTAATTGACCATATTTATCTATAATTTTGCAACGTAATGCATCACTTATATAATCAAAATGCTTAAATACTGGAGCAGAATCATAACTTAAGTCGATTTTTTCTATTATTAAATTGTATCTATTCTTAAAATCTTGAATCTTTCTTTTTTTTAGACGTAAATAATTTGTATACTGTTTTTTTGTTTTTATATTTGAAAGTTGTTCATATTCATCATCTGAAATATCAATTCGATATATATTATTTTTTTTGTCTTCACGTTCCATTTTTAGGCATTTACTTATATCGTTATAGATATCTTCTCCTATCCATAATTTCAAAACATCCTTAAAAGAAATAGGTTTTTCAAGGTAAGCTGTATTTTCCAATCTCATTTAAGCAACCTCTTATTGCTGTACCTCTTATTAAGTTCCCCGGCAGGGGTGAAGAGGACACCTTTTCGGCATGGGTAGCTATTCCATGCCTAGCCAGGGAAATTCCTTCACACGCTCAAAAGTCGCCGTGGGTCGATATGCAGGGCATCCGCAAGCCGCCTGGCATTATGCTTGCCTATGGGACGCTTGCCATTCTCCATTTCGGAAATGTGGCGCTTGGGAATGCCCGTCATGTCTGAAAGCTGCTGCTGTGTCAGCCCTTCACGATACCGTGCACCCCGCAGACAGGTTGCAGGGAGTTCTTCGTCTATAATGCCCATAGCTTCGCGCCACGGGATGAAATCCCGTTCCTCTGCTATGCCATGTTGACGCATGAAGTCGCGCACCTCTGCCACAAGAGCAGACGGCACAGTAAAGGAAAGCGTTACCGCGTCAGTATGGAGCGCCTTCGTGTGTTCCAACATATTGCACCTCGATAAGCTTGATAGCCTTGTCAGAGACTTCCCACACCGCCACATAGCAAGGCTTCCCCTTCTTGATATGGCAATGGTGCTTCGTATCTGACAGCTTGCCATAGTTCGGCCAGTCTCCACGGACAGGCCCATCAGCTTCCATGTCACCCATGAGCAGGGTTAAGGCATCTTTAACCTTTCTTGGCAGTGAAGATGCCTGTTTTTTCGCCTTGGGGGTCATTCCGACTAGCCACGCCATATCTTATCCTCACAGGGAGAATACTAAAAAATAGTAACAAGTCAAATTCTGCCAACGTCACGACAAAAAAGACTTATCGCTTTTTGAAAGCATCAAAGGCCTGCACCCGCGCCCGTTGTTCAGCGGCTTTTTGAGTCTGCTCTCCATTGTGGTGAGTGGCATCATTGACGGCATTCTCAAAGAGTGTGCCGATAACGCCGGACGCTTGGCGCAATGCTTCATCATGCAAGTGACTGTAGCGTTGTACCATTTCAGGAGATTGTTGCGTCAGTAGTTTTTGAAGCCGCATCATATCTGCCACCCCGCTTGACGCCAGAGTGGACGCGAACACATGCCGCAGGCCATGAAACGCACGGAAGCCGGATGGTAGAAACTGTCTTGCATAGGCAATGAGCTTATGGACGCGGGTACTCTGAAAATTCTTCTCGCTGAATACCAACTTGCTTTCTGTGGGCACGACTTCCCGCAAAATCCGTTCGGCATATTCGTTCATAGGGACAAAGGCTGTACGCTCATTTTTGGCCGTCTCTGCCCGTAGGCGTATTTGTCTCGTGCGAAAGTCAATGTCGCTCCATTCAAGGCAAA
>JAFTDG010000160.1 GCA_017454325.1 Desulfovibrio sp.
ATTCGCAGAAGTGCCTGACAATCAGTCCTGCCTCACGACTGGCTGCATCTGCCATTGCCATGCCACCCGGCAAAGATCCTGTGACATTGCCTGCGTACAGCGTTCCGGCACACGACATGTCTGCACAGGCATCTGCAATGCGCTCCGCATCCGGTGATACATGTAGTAATGCGATCAGGCTTTCAAGCCAGGGGACAAAGCCCTTGCCCCAGCACGTTTTTCCCGCCAGATGAGACAGTTCCAGATGCACATGGGCATTGACGCAGGCAGGGATAAGACATACAGGGCCAACGTCTCGTATTTGTGTTTCCGCTGGTAGTGAAGCGTCGTCCCAAGGCAAGACATCCGCTACCAGTCCATCACGCACCAGTAGAACACCGTTATCGATCTTTTTCAGTGGAGCAAAAAGCTGCGCAGCGCGGGCCGGCTCCTCATCTGCCATTGTGATTATACTTTTTGCGCGAATAGCCAAGGTGGTACTGGACGACGCAATGTCCCCGTCACCATCTGCGAATTCCATTTTCATGCAGCTTTGCCCTCAAAAAAGCACCATTCTGCCTCAGTAGGTAATAGCTATCACAAACACCTACAGTAAATTCCAGGTCATTTTCAATGCCACAACAATCAGAAAGCAGGCAAAAGCCTTCTTGAGCTTGTTTGCCGGCAGGGCATGAGAAAGTTTTACCCCAAGCGGTGCCGTGCAAAAACTGGCCGTTGCAATGCCCAGCAATGCCCACAGATTCACAAAGCCAAGTGACATGGAGGGAAGCTCCGGCCTGCCCCAGCCTCCGATGACATAGCCAAGCGTACCCGCTACGGCAATGGGGAAACCGATGGCCGCTGAAGTACCCACAGCATGATGCAGGGGAACATTACAGAAGGACATGAAGGGCACAGATAGTGACCCGCCACCAATACCCACAAAGCTGGAAATAAGACCGATTGCTCCCCCAACGGCTGCTGTGCCAGCCTTACCCGGCATCTCGCGACTGGCCGGGGGGCGGTAATTGGACAGCATTTGTATTGCTACACAAAAAAGAAAACAGATAAAAAAGATTTTCAAAAACAACGTGGGCATATGCGTGGCCATCAGACCTCCACAGAACGTCCCAAGCAGAATACCGGGGGTAATTGCCTTAAAAATATCCCAGTGCACTGCCCCGCGTGCATTGTGCGCGCGAGCGCTGGAAATAGATGTGATCATGATGCTAGCAAGCGATGTACCTAGGGCCATCTGCTGTACGTATTGCGCAGGAACCCCTACGCTGGGAAATACAGTTACCATCATGGGTACGAGTACAATCCCCCCCCCAACACCGAGCAGACCGGCTAAAAGCCCCGCTACCACGCCCAAACAAATGTAGACAAGCAAAGAAACAAGCATGTCTTTACCCCCAGAAATACAAGCAAACAGCTGTGCATGTAATGCCCTTTCATACCACATGAAGCATTCGCAAAAGCACGGCATAAAATTGCCCGATGGATGCCAGACAGGTTATGAACCTAGACAATGGCTCTGCAGACGTCAACAGACTTTTTACTTTACAATATTGATGCCCCGTCCTACTTTTTCTTTATGAAATGCTACGGTCAAAATGAACATAGTATCAGGGAAAGGCAATCGTCACGGCCAAATTCGCTTGCCTTTCCTTTTTTGTTGGCCATTGAAACCGTTTCCCCGTTGTCAGACAACGGGGTTCTTTTTCCCTCCTACCCCGTAAGCTCATGACGAACGACACAACTTATCGCTGGCCCCACAAAGACTTGCTGGACGTCACCCAGTTGAGCGCTGAAGACACACTGCATCTCCTCGACGTGGCTGCCAGCTTTCAGGAAATCAACCGCCGTCCCGTCAAAAAAGTGCCCACGCTCAAAGGAAAAACCGTTGTGCTTTTCTTCGTGGAGAACAGCACCCGCACCAAAACATCCTTTGACGTCGCGGCCAAACGTCTTTCTGCGGACACCTTTGCCCTGGCCAAGACGGGCTCCAGCATCAACAAGGGGGAGAGCCTCAAAGACACAGGGCTAACCCTCCAGGCCATGGCACCGGATGTCATTGTCATCCGCCATCCCAGCAGCGGTGCTGCCCGTTTTCTGGCCGAGCTTCTGCCATGCTCCATAGTCAACGGCGGTGATGGCTGGCACGCCCACCCCACGCAGGCATTGCTGGACTGCTACTCCCTGCGGCATGCCTGGAACGGCATTTTCGCCGGCCGCACCCTGCTTATTCTGGGAGACATTGCCCATAGCCGTGTGGCCCGATCCAACATGCACCTTTTGCACATGTTAGGTGTCCATTTACGGTTGTGTGCCCCACGCACCTTGCTGCCCGCAGGTGTAGAACACTGGCCAGTGGAAATTTTCAGCGATCTTAAGACAGCCGTGCGTGATGTGGATGCCGTCATGTGCCTGCGCCTGCAACTGGAACGCCAGCAGGCTGGACTTCTGCCAGATCTCGCAGAGTATTCACGTCGCTACTGCCTGGGCAGACACCATCTCACACTGGCCAAACCGGAAGTTAAGGTGTTGCACCCCGGCCCCATGAATCGCGGACTGGAAATATCTAATGACATTGCCGACGCCCCCGCATGTCTGGTACTTGATCAGGTGTCCGCGGGTGTGGCCACACGTATGGCCGTGCTCTATCTGCTGACCACCCGCAACGACGGAGAACTCGTATGACGCTTTGCATCAAAAATGCCCGGCATCTTGAAGCACAGGTGGATATTCTTGTCCGCGATGGACGCATCCTCACTATGACGCCCACAGGGCAACAATCCCCGCCGGAAGATTGCAAATTTTTCGACGCCACAGGCCTCATTCTCATGCCGAGTGCCATTGATGCTCATGTGCACCTGCGCGAGCCAGGCTACGAATACAAGGAAGATATTGCCTCAGGTCTGACAGCTGCAGCCCATGGCGGTTTTGGTTCGGTCATGTGTATGGCTAACACCAAACCTGTCAACGATACTGCAGGAATTACACGTTTCATGCTCGACCGTGCGCAGCAAAGCCATCCGTATGGCCCGCGACTCTACCCCATTGCTGCGGCAACCATGGGGCTCAACGGCGAAGAACTGACCCCGCTGGCTGAGTTAAAAGAAGCTGGCTGCGTAGCAGTATCCAACGACGGCCGACCGCTGGCCAGCGCCGAAATCACGCGCCGCATTATGGAGTACGGGGCAGATCTTGGGCTTACACTCATCGACCATTGCGAAGATCCGCACCTTGCCAGGGGATGGCGCATGCACGAGGGAGAGACAAGCGGTCTCCTAGGCGTCAAGGGGCAGCCCGCGTGCGGCGAGGCCATCCAGGCCATGCGGGATATTATGCTTTCAGAATATCTGGATATACCCGTGCATATTGCCCACGTTTCAGCCGCACTGACCGTGGACTGCATTGCCTGGGCCAAAGCGCGTGGTGTCAAGGTGACGGCCGAAACATGCCCGCACTACCTCATCCTCGATGAAACTGCCATGGAAGGGTACAACACTCTTGCCAAGGTTAGTCCGCCCCTGCGCACAGAGGCCGACCGTGCCGCTCTGCGCCGTGCCGTGAAGGAAGGCATTATTGACATTCTTGTCACAGACCATGCTCCCCATGCAGCGCATGAAAAAGAAGGCACACTGGACGAAGCCCCCAATGGTTTTACAGGTCTTGATCTTGCCATCAGCCTTACCTGGGGGCTTGTGCGCGACAATGTGCTTACCGAAGCAGACATGCAGCGCCTTTGGAGCCGCCGTCCAGGCGAGATATTCTCTCTGCCGTACAATACCTTCAACCCCGGAGATCCGGCAGATTTCTTTTTGCTGGATCCCAATGAAGACTGGATTCCCGCACCAGAAACCCTGTATTCCAAAAGCTGCAATACGCCTTTTCTGGGGCAGACACTGCATGGTCGAGTGAAACACCATTGGCTAGCCGGGCATCAGCTTTTCTAGCAGTGTTCACCATAATCGCTTATGTCTGAGGCCGATATTTTCCGTTTCAGGGAGTACGCGCTGCATCAATCGGCACTTGCCCCGGCATGGACACCTCCAATTTGTGTATTTGGAGGGTAGCTATACCGGCACTGCTGCCCCAGTATATAACACAAAAGGCGGGGGGACTCCCCCGCCTTATCATATATTCAGTCAGCTGACGATATCCTCTAGAGCACTTTGAACTTATGGACCTCGTTCGTCTCTCCATCAATCACGTGCACTGCACAGGCAATACACGGATCAAAGGAATGAATTGTCCGCAGGATTTCCACAGGGCGCTTGGGATCGGCGACAGGTGTTCCAATAAGTGCTTCTTCAGCAGGCCCCAGAACCCCATTGGCATCACGAGGACCAAGGTTCCATGTGGTAGGTACGACCAGCTGGAAGTTGCCGATCTTGCCCTGCTCTATACGGAGCCAGTGCGACAGGCCACCGCGCGGAGCATCCAGGAAACCAACCCCACGCGCTTCTTCAGGCACGGCATAATCTTCGACAATCTGCTGGTCTTTCTTGATATTATCTTCAAATGCTTCAAGCCATTTTTCGGTCTGCTGCGCAATAACCAAAGTTTGTATGCCACGAGCCGCCGTACGTCCGAGTGTGGAGAAAAGCGCCTCGGGACCTACCCCAAGCTTCTGCAGCACCATGTTCACGGCAGGCTTGATGGTCTTGTGATTCTGCGCATAGGCAACAAGCATTTGTGCCAGAGGGCCTGTCTCAACTGAGGCGCCATCGTAACGAGGGGCTTTGAGCCAGGAATACCTGTCCGTGTCGCCCATCTTCGTGAAAGCAGGTTTTGTTTCGCCTTCATAGGGTGTACGGGCTTCAGAACCTTCGTACCAGCTATGCCGCACATGTTCAGCGATCTTTGAGGGATCCATGGGCTGCACACTGCTGAGCTTACGATCGAGGATGACTCCAGGCTTGTACCAACGGCTATGGAGATCACGTTCTCCACCCGGTGCGGGGAATTCGCCAAAAGCCATGAAATTGCGCGTTCCACCAAGAGCCGCCCAGTCTTTGTACTGGCTTGCCACCAGAAGCAGGTCAGGAATATAGACCTCTTCGATGAATTTCCTGGTTTTCTGATAGAGTTCCCGATACTGTTGGATACGCTCAGGCGTCAGGGCATCATAACATGTGACACCACCAGCCACAAAGAACTGTGGATGCGGATTTTTACCACCAAACACAGCCATGCCACGGGCAGCATCCACCTGGGCACGTAATGCCTCCAAATAGTGGGCTGTTGCCACGAGATTGGCTTCAGGCTCTAAATAATAACTGGGATGTCCGCCCAGGAAATAGGCGTTGGTGAAGGGGCCAAGTTGACCGCTATCAACAAATGCTTTCAGTTTGTCCTGCACTGCCTTAAAATCTTCGGCTTTGGCAGGACGTGGCGAAATGGATTCAGCCAACTTGGCGGCCTTTATCGGATCCGCCAGTAAAGCGCTTGTTACATCCACGAAATCAAGAGCATGCAAATGGTAGAAATGCACCATGTGGTCATGCATAAAAAGCATGGCCATGACAAGATTCCGGATGTAGGTCGCATTGGCCGGAATGGGTTTGTTGATGGCGTCTTCCAGGGCACGAGTAGATGCCAGTGCATGTGTGTATGTACAGACACCGCAAGTACGTTGCGTAAAGTGTTGCGCATCGCGAGGATCACGCCCTTTCAGAATAATCTCCAGGCCACGGAATAACGTGCCGCAGCTACGGGCATCTTTAATTTTCCCGCCTTCCACTTCAACTTCAATGCGAAGATGCCCTTCAATACGGGTCAGCGGATCAACAACAATAGGGCCGGTATAATTGCTCTGGGGTGTTTGTTTTGCTTGGCTCATGATTATCCCCCTAGTTCTGGTAGAACGGTGTCATATCGTCCCAGAAACCGGGTTCACTGCAGCCAATGCAGGGATGCCCGGCCGCCACGGGCCAGCTGGTTTCATTGAAAAGAACCTTGGGACAATTATTGTAGGTCTGTGGCCCTTTGCACCCCAGCTCATAAAGACACCAGCCCTTTCGTGCCTCTTCCGAATTAAAGGAGGGTGCAAATTCACCAGCATCAAAGTGTTTACGGCGCTCGCAAAGGTCATGCACACTTTTTCCAAAAAACATAAGCGGGCGACCCAGCTCATCCAGCTCAATCTTTCGCCCCTGTAAGAAGGCAACGAGAGCTCCTACCATATTGAGGGGATTTGGGGGACACCCTGGGATATTGATTCCCTTGACGCCGAGATCAGCAAAACATTCATTAACGCCCTTGGCTGCTGTAGGATTGGGTGCTGCCGCCTGAACGCCGCCATAACAGGCACAAGTGCCAATGTTTACAACGGCTTTAGCTTTGGGCAGGATATTTTTGCAGATATCGTACATTGTATGCCCGCCAATATACCCATACTGGTTGTTCATGGCTGTTGGGATAGCCCCTTCCACCAGGCACACAAAACCGTTGGGATTATTCACCGCAGTCTGCAGAGCTTCTTCAGCGGCTTCACCTGCAGCAGCCATGATTGTCTCATGGTAATCAAGAGAAATAGTGTCAAGAATAAGGGCATCAAGATATGGTTTATAGGTGCGCAGCAATGCTTCAGAGCATCCAGTGCATTCCGCTGCATGCAAATAGACCACAGAGGCCCGACGGCCAGTCAGCGCCGCCGCTACTTCAGAGGCAAGGGATGGACCGAGCCCCATCGTCACCGCCACCGCCGTACAGAACTTCATAAAATCACGGCGGCTGATGCCTTGGCGCTCTAAACGCTCTTCTCCGCCATTTTTGCCCAGACCCACGGCAATACGCATACTCGCCTCCTGACAAGAGTAAATAAAAGGCTTAGCCGCTTACTTGTAAGCCAAAATGCGACACAGGATCACACGTCGCTACGGCATTGCACGAAGTATCACAGCAATGACCGAAAATCAAAGGCGTCAGACACAAACTCCGTTCGCACAAAAGCAACATACAAGCAGGCTACAGCTCATAAACGCCTAATAAAAGCCTATCCCTTTCTTTGTAATCGGTCAATACGGTGTGTGATTTGAAAAGGAACAAGCCAAGGCATATGTCATAGTTTTTTACCACGAAGTGAGGTCACGCATAAAAACTCTTCAAAGAAGGTATGCGCATGCTCGTTACATATCAGGCGATTCTGTTAGCAAACTTGAACGTCGTCTCCTTTCCGTAAATATCTTTACATTTCCATGTAATCGTATTTCTACCAACAATGGGTCGCAGGCTGGCTTTATAATACCCGAGCTGATAGGGAATCCTTGTTTCTAGGGCATTTCTTGGACAAGCCTTGACACAGGACATGCAATCCCAGCAATCCCGTGCAGAACGCAAAAAGGCCTTTCCAGTAGTCGCATCAAGTGCCATCAGATCGCCAGGACAGATTTCTTCACAGAATGTTTCATTGCGACCTGCACATCCGTTACATTTATTGGGATCAATAATAGGAGGCATGGAAGCATTCCTCGTTATGCTTTTTGTCGATCACCAGAGATCAACTGTTCATAAGGTCGTGTAAATGTAGTAATCGTACCAGTTTCAGGATCACGACGAGATTCAATAAAACAGTCAAAATGAACGTCATCACGCTCAGGGTAGTCCATACGCGTCTGCCAGCCAGCCCATCGGGTTTCCTTACGAGCTTTTAAGTGATGCACTACGGCTTCCGCTACATCCACCCGATCCATTGTTTCATGGGCTTCCATCAGCATATGTAAAGAATCTGCTGTCAGATATGCAAACTGACTTTGCAACATCTTTATATGGCGCAGTGCGTAATCCAAACGCTCCTCGTTGGTGCGATAATACTGGCTGGTACCACCAGCATATTCATCCATCAGACGCTGCAGCCGTTCCTTCATTGCAACAGGTTGGATGCCATCTTGACCACGGCGTAAGATTGGTGCATAGACTCGAGCCTTTTCCGCTGCAATCTGGGCAGCATCCAATGGCGCAAGAGATCGAGTCTTCATCCATGCCAAAGCACCACGAGCTGCCAACTTGCCTTCAGCCGCGCAACCGCCCACAAACTTGTTAGGATTGCCCCCTGCTGTTTCACCAGCGGCAAAGAGACCCGGTATTGTTGTCATACGCTCCATAGTAACCCAAAAACCGCTCCCTGTATGACCTCCAACGATGTATGGATCAGAACCATAAATTTCAATGGGTTCTTTGGTTACATCCTGTCCTCGACTCGCTAAAAAGAGAACAAAGGAAGGTCGTTCGTTGAGGTAATCTACCAAAAGATCGTGAGCCTTCTCAGGACTGAGGCGGGTCGTGTCACAATAGCAGGGACCGCGTCCTGCCAGCCATTCTTCCATGGGAGCATTTGCCCTAATATAACGGGGAGCCGCATCACCTCCAAGATGCTTATACCGATCCATCACATGCTCTCCCTTGGCATTGATGATGGCCGATTTGTAGCCTACGGAAATTGTATCTATGGGACCACAGAAGTCCTTGGAGCGTGTAGCAACCCATCGCTGTTCCAGGCTTGTCAGCTCGGCGCCCTGTCGAAAACCCATGGCATACCCGGAGCCTACACAGTAGGGGCACATCCAGATTTGCGCACCACTGTCGGTGGAATCAGCAGTGTACGATTTATAAAGAGTACCAGCTCCTCCAGTACTAATAACAGTAGCTTTGGCGCGAAAAACATAAAATTTTCCATCACGCACGCCAAATCCCATAGCACCAGCACAATGCCCATCGTGCATGAGCAGGCCTGTGGCCACAACGCGATTATACACATCGGCACCACTTTCAAGAGCTTTCTCTGCCATGATGGGCTTGAGTTGTTCTCCGTGGATGGAAATATCCCATTTACCCCGATATGAGGCATTGCCCTCTTCATCTCGCAGAATGGGCAGGCCCCAACGTTCCAGGTCATCTACGCATTCATTAAGTTCATAGGCATTGGAAAGGGCTAAATCTTCTCTAAGAGGACCGCCACCTACCTGAGCACGACTCCAGCGTACCAGGTCTTCTGGAGTTTTGCCTTTAGGAATATAGGTATTGATGGCATCCATGCCAGCCGAACACGCACCGGAACGGCGAATGTCAGCCTTTTCCAGAATGACTGTTGTAATTCCGGGTTGCAACTTAGCTGCTTCTACAGCCACAAAGCATCCCGCATTTCCCCCGCCGATAATAAGCAGGTCAGCGGTAACTTCTACCGTTTCAACAGATTCAAGCCCAGCAGGGGCAAAATCTACGGCGTGGGCAGTATTCATGCGAGCCATGCCTGTCTCCTTGAATGTTTTCCGTTATCCTTTACGAATTGAAAAGACGGACTTGCAAATCACGATAAAAGTCAGAACCATGAGGATATCTGCCACCGGATGCTTAAAAAACATAAACGGATCCTGCTCCGAAGCAATAATAACCTGCTGCAGAGAGGTTTCCCATATGGGTGCAAGTATAAAACCAATGATAAGGCATATAAAAGAGTACTCAAACTTGCGCATAAAATACGCTAACAGCGAAAAGGCGATCATCAGGGTCACGTCAAAACTGGAATACTGTGACAAATAGGAACCCATCACACAGGTGAAGATAATAATTGGATAGAGCACCAAAGGGGGAATGCTTACCATCTTGCAGAAAACCTTAAGTCCGAGTTGACCCACCCCTAACAAAAAAATATTTGCCACAATAAGGCTTCCATAGATGGCATAGATAAACTGTGCATTTTGCTCAAACATGAGGGGACCGGGCGTCATGCCGTGCAACACAAAAGCTCCAATGAGCAGCGCAGCCGCCATATTTCCGGGAATTCCCAATGTAAACAAAGGAATAAGGCTTGAGGCCACCACAGCGCTGTTGGCGGATTCTGATGCGGCTATGCCTTCTAACCGCCCGGTACCGAACTCTTCAGGATGTTTGGAATGCTTGACCGCCTGATCATAGGCAAAGAAGGAAGCTACAGGCGCGCCGAGTCCAGGGAGGGCACCAACTATCGTGCCGGCAATGGATGATCGCAACAATGTTACGGCGCAGCCAAGATATTCCTTTAGCGAAACAAAGCGATCCTCCGGACGCGGGGAAAAGCTGAGCACTTCTGTCTTGCCTTTGTCACCAATGATGCGTTCCAACTGTATAATAATCTCGGAAAAGGCCAGCATACCGATACCGATAGGAATCAAAGAGATCCCCCGCTCAAGGGATACGATACCAAAGGTCAGGCGGGGCATAGCAGAAACCGGTTCGATGCCAATAGTACCAATGAGAACTCCCAGCGAAGCTGCAATAAGTCCGCGAATCATCGACTTTGTACCCAGTCCGGCGATAATTGTCATCGCCATGCAAATAAGAGCAAAGACTTCGGGCGGCCCCATATAGAGGGCCACAGCAGCCAAAGGAGCGGCCACAAGAATGAGTACCAGCGTAGCAAAGGCGTCACCAGTCACTGATGCATACAGAGCAGTGCGTAAGGCTTTTTCCCCCTTTCCCTGCTGGGCGAGAGGATGTCCATCCCAAGTGGTAGCTGCGGATTCAGGCGTTCCTGGGGTGTTAAGCAGAATGCCGGAAATGGAACCGCCAAAAAAAGCTCCCTTGTTTAACCCGACGAGAAAGCCAATGGCAGCAACAGGTGACATATAATAGGAAAGAGGAATGCACAGCGCTATGGCCATAGGACCGTTGATGCCTGGAATAGCACCTGCAATAACTCCAGCAATAACGCCCAAAAGAACAAAAAAAAGATTAGCGACGTGTAAAGCCTCTGCAAAGCCCGCGCAAATCATATCAAACATAGCAGACTCCTCAAAAAGCAGGCTCAGGGCATAGGTACGCCAAGGGCAAAACGCATGAGCGCATATACAATGACAACAGGAAGGATGGCCACGATGGTGAGCGGCATCCAGCGTCGTTGCCCGCAGGCAAGCTGTATAACAGTCATAAAGACAACGCCCGCTGGTATGAAGCCGACAAGTGACATGGCTGGCATAAGCAGTACACAGGGAAAAAGAAAGGCAACAAGATGTCGCCAGTGTATTTTTTCTGTTTCTGTGCCACCTTTACTTTTGAGTCGTTGCTGCACAGTGCGCAATATACCTAACAAAGCTAAAACAAGCATGAAGCCGGCAGCGATGTTGGGTAAAAGGGTGGCAGGAACGCCATATCCGGGATATTCAGGGGACCATCCTGGGATGATCCAGAGCAACAGAGAGCCGCTGAACAGGGCAACAATACTGTAAGAAATACCATTGCGTAGCGTTTGTGTCATTGAGGGATGCTCCTGTATGGACTGGCGGCGTTGACGCCTAGCTGGTCATAAACATAATTGGCGGCTCGACGTCGGCACTTGCGAACGCCAACCGCCAATTACGAACCTACTTCCCGTTTTGCTTGGCAAAACGCTCCGAAGCTGTCTGCATGTATTTCTGAGCCTCTTCTGACCCCGTCGGTACAACGCGCATATGCAGCTTGCCAGTCACGAAAGACGTGAACTCCTTATTTGCCTGAACTGTGGCAACTACATTTGTAAGACGCTGACGCACTTCCTCAGGCAAACCTTTGGGGGCGGCCAAAACGACGTACATTTCCACACTTTCATCCCACCCCTGCTCACGCAGCGTCGGGACATCAGGAAGTTCGGTCAACCGCACTGGCGTGGATGCGGCAATACACTTAATCTTCTTGCTGGCAACATAATCAAAAAGAATGGCGCCGGTATGTCCAATATCAGCATGCCCACCCATGACAGCCGCGATAATGGAAGGACCGCCTGTGCTGGGCATAAGGGAAAGTTTCACTCCTTCTTTTTCCGCAATACGTTTCAAAGCGTCGCGATCATCCGAACCCTGGAACATATAGGTAAGGCCCTTGCCTTCTTTTTTGCCCATGCAAAGGCATCCTTCAGTGTGTTCCATGGCCGGTCAGGCGCACATATGATGCCGCTTTGGTTTAAACCAAGCAGCGTAAGGTACACGAAATCGTCCAACTTGTATGAAGTATGTACGACATGAGGGGAGTAGGTAAACGCACCTGTAGCCGAAACTCCTAGCGTATAACCATCCTTGGCAGATGCAGCCAGCTCAGAAGCCATGACGCTGCCATGTGAACCACCAGGCTTATTGCTCACAAGTACAGGTTGGCCAAGAATATTTTTCATGCGTTCAGCCAGGGCCCGTGTCAAAAGGTCAATCTGTGCACCAGGTTTGGTCATGGTAAGTAATGTCACAGGATGATCAGGATATTCTCCCGCAACTGCAGGACAGATATTCACACAAATCGCTATGAGCATAGCAAGACAAAGGAAGACACGCATGATAAGCCTCCTATTCTATCAAGATATTGCATGGCTTTACAGCGAAGCGTTGACACTATGCCCCGCTTCGGTTTTCCTGTACCTAACACTAAGCTGATTGTTTATAGGAAATCTATCAGCTATATGATAAACAGACAAAAAAAATGACCAACAGGTCATCCCACACACATACTTATGAGCTGCAAATGAATGATTTTTGGCACCTTGAAACAGAAGACTTCTTTGAAGGTTTGCAGGACGAAAAAAATGTCTTTCTTACTCTGGCATCGCGGCATTTATTAAAGAGACAGGATACAGTCTTCCTTGAGGGGGAGACCGGCGCAGCCTGTTTTTATATTGAATCCGGTCTGGTACGGATTTTTAGTTCTTCGCTGACAGGGAAAGAAATGACACTGTTTTTACGGCGCAAGGGAGAAATGTTTGGACTTGCAGAACTGATGGACCGTACGTCGCGCAAGGCTTCGGCCCAAGCGCTGACTCCATCCGTTATTTATACTATTGGAAGGCCTGCCTTTGAAAAGCTTCTCCAAAAGTATTTTTCCTTGACGAAACGCGTGATCAGCCTCCTGGGAAAACGTCTGCGTTATATGGGAAAACGTCTAAGCAGTCAAAATGGTGATGTACGGCACAGGCTTGCTTTCTCACTAATCTCATTAGCCTATGACATTTTGCAAAAATCTCCCAATTGGGAGCAGCCATGCAGATTGCCCTCCCCTATTTCACACCACCACCTGGCCGCAATGGTTGGATCAACGCAACCGACTGTCAGTTCTGTGCTGCAAGATTTTAAAAATGAGCATCTCATCGATACAGCTGGTCATACAATTACGCTCCTTAGCCCAATTAATTTCATATACTTACTCAATACCTGAAATATAAAAATATCATTATCGTCCTGACGTCATTCATTTTTCATTGTTGCCTTAGCATAATATCCTTGCAGAATATATAAAAATACTTACCATAGCATGACTATCCTTAAGCTGCTGTTTTACAGTACCCTTGTACTGTAAGAAATACGCAAAAAGGGGCTATTGCTGTGAAACTGATGACGTTTCGTTTGAAAAACAGAGATGCACTACCTCAGTGTATAAGCACCTTTCAGGCACAATGCCCTGAGAATACAACCACGGTTTTAGTTTCGATATATTCTGGCTGGACCGACGAGGAGGAGGTTCGTACGCTTCTCTGCCAAATCCGGTCTGTCCTGCCCGAAGCGGTAATTGTAGGCTGTACAACGTCCGGTGAAATTATGGCGGGCACGATGTCGCTTCGTACAACCGTTGTGACGTTTATGGCCTTCACCTCAACGCAATTACAGGCACAGGTCATTGATTTCTCCAACGTCTCAGTGAATGACGGTGCAGCCGAAGTCATTGCGACATGCCGCAAACAGGACGACCTCGCCGGCATTGAGGTTTTGTTCGCCAACAATAATGCCAATGCATACGCTTTTCTTGCAGCCATGAACGATCTTCCCCATGATCTGCCAGTTTTTGGCGGTGTGGCAGGCTGTGAGGAGAATGGCAGCTCCTATGTTTTCGTCAATGATACTATCATACGTAACGGAGCTGTGGTCTTGTGTTTCTTAGGGCGCGACATCCATATTCAGGTCAATGCGAGTCAGGGATGGAACCCATTGGGGCCATGGTTCCGTATCACTGCAATGGCGGCAGAAAATGTCATTACAGAACTGGACAACAGGCCTGCAAATTATATTTATGAAAAATACCTCGCCATTTCGCCTGAAGATTTTGAACAGGAAATACTTGTTTTTCCACTTTTTCTCGAACGAAATGGACAGCAAATGCTGCGCCATCCAGCCTGTACTACCCAGGAAGGTGCTATTGTTCTGCATGGGGATTGTCGCATCGGGGAACGGGTCCGGCTTGCGTATGGGAATCCAGCAAAAATTCTTGATGCCTTACGCAATATCCACAAAAATATACTGTACTTTGAACCGCAAGCCATTATGATTTTTAATTGCTCATCGAGGCGTTTTTTTCTCCTAGATGCAGCGAATCATGAACTGAAACCGTTTGAAAACATTGCTCCAAGCTCTGGATTATATACAGCAGGTGAGGTTGGCAGAACCAACAAAGGTGAAGTTTCAATACTTAACATGACACTTGTATCTGTCAGCTTTCGCGAAGGCGAAACACTGCAATACAGCAATGCTGTAGTACAGCCTAACCCATCACGCAAGCCACTCACCGGGGCCATGAAACTTCTGCAACACCTGGCGCATTTTATCACTGTGACCTCAGAAGAATTGGAAGCTGCCAATCGTCAGTTGCAGCAGTTGGCTACAACGGACAGGCTTACCGATTTATACAATCGGGGTGAAATTGAATCAATTTTACAGAAAGAATTATCATCGAGACGGCAAGGAAACAGACAGATCTGTGCCATTATGCTGGATGTGGACAACTTTAAAATGGTGAATGACACCTATGGACACGCGATTGGTGATGCAGTGCTCCGTAGGGTCGGAGCAGCGCTGAAGCGTAACATCCGGCGTGGCGATGCTGCCGGACGCTGGGGAGGAGAAGAATTTTTGATCATCCTTCCCAATTGCAGCATTGACACTGCGGCAAACGTTGCCGAACGCATTCGCACTGATGTTGCCAAAGACTACACCCTGCCAAACGGGGAGCACGTCACCGTCAGTTTGGGGGTGGCGGATTTTTCTGAAAAATTATCCTACATGGATTTTTATCGCATTCTTGACGACGCCCTGTATCAAGCAAAACATCAGGGAAAAAACAAAGTCTGTGTTGCTGCCATGGGCTGCCAACACTAACATTATGGATGGCATTGCTGTAATGCCGACAAGAACCCATACAGTTCTCTGCCGTGTCGCTGCCGTGCTCATACCGTTGGCCTATGCCTTTTTCTATACACCTTATGGCATGGACACAACGGACTTCGGTTATTTTTACGGTTATGCCTGGCGCATTCTTGAAGGACAGATTCCCTACCGGGATTTTTATTATATCAAGCCTTCCCTGCCCCTGTTCTGGCATGCCCTCTGGATGTGGCTCACGCCCGAAAGCATCAACGTACTGGCAGGCAAGGCAGGATTTCTGGTCAGCATGCTTGCCGCCAGCTGGTTTTGCACGCTGTTCATAAACAGGATTTTCAGGCTGGAGGCCCTGGGCATACCCCAGTCTTTGTTGGCCACCTGCGGTTTTGTATGGGGCGTACATACCTTTCCCCATATGCCTTGGCATACGGCAGATGGCATCCTTTTCGCCTCTGGCGCGCTATGGGCTGCAGCTTCCGGCCTGCCAGCTCTCGCCGGCGTTCTGGCGGCCTGCACCATGCTCTGCAAACAGTCCTTTCTGCTGTTTCCTCCCGCTCTGGTCATACTTGCGTACATGCTGGGCGGCGCACGGACTGCCTTACGCGCCTTTGTGGGCTGGCTGCTCGTCATAGGGCTTGTCTATACCCTGCTCTCTCTGACAGGCGCACTCCCCGCCTTCCAACGCATGACAACCGGCCCTCTGGATATCCACGAGGCACTAGATGCCGGTATCTTCATTTATCTGCGCCAGTGCTGGTGGATGCCGGGCTGCGCTCTTCTGCCCCTGGTTGCGGCAAAACTTTTGCATAAACCCCTTCCTGACATGCTCCAGCCCGCCTATGCATACCTGCTGTTGCTGGCGGTATGGTATATTCGGGAAGTACAGCAGACACAGGCCTGGATAGGCTACGGCATCTCATGGCCCACGCTGTTCATGCTGCTGGGGGGCTTGTGCGTTTTCATGCCCCATCAGTTTATCACACCATACATGCGCACGCATTCCCCGCACCCGCGTTGGTTTGCCAGCATCTTTCTGGGCACCATGCTCCTGGTTTCCTGGTCTGTGGCTATCAGCGGCGGCTATAAAATCCCCGCTTTTTTTGCTGTGCCGCTGCTCCTGGCCTTTCTGCTCGTCCATTCCCGTCTGGGTGGCAATGCCTGCCGGCTCGCATGGGGCAGCCTGTTGGTGGGCCTGCTGATTTTCGGCATCGGATACCAGTATCCCTATGTCTTCCCGATACGTCCCCTGCAACGTGCAGACCTGATTCTGAACGCCGGACAGGTCTATTCAAAGGCTGCCGGAGTCAAGGTGGATGCCGTTATGTTTGCAAAACTGGAGGAACTCAAGAAACTGCGGGCCAAATACGGCCCGTGCTACAAGACCATGCCTGGCTTTTCTCTGGCATATTACCTGAACAATGACAGCCCCCTCTACCGATCGGACTGGCTCATCGACTGGGAAATTAACGCAGAAACCGATACCCTGTACCAGGAATTGTTGGACAAGCACATCACCGTCTTCATGGAACGGGATCAGCTCGATGTGCAAAAAGCCGACTCCTATGACAGGGCCGCATATACAGTACCGCAACGGGTACGGCAGCAATGGCGCATTGTGGAAGAAACCCCGCATTTTGTCGTCTTTCAGCCACCACTGCTAGAAGATAGCCCTGCCTCAAAGACGCTGCCCGTGCCTATCCCCTGACAGGAAGTGCTCTGCCCTCAGGAGGCAACAGGCAAAAACAGGATCCAAACTCCCCTCACACCAGACGCTCAAACCTTTTGGGACACGCAAGGCAGACCCCGTCCGGTCGCTCAGAAGCCTGGGCTGTGCGGAAACGGCGGAACTCAGGAGAATCCCAAATCTTGAGTGGTGTCGTATGCCTGACTGTACCAAACACACGGCGGCCTTCGTCCTGCTGCACGAATGGCGGATTGCAGTACACGCAAGGGGAGCATTCGCCCTCGGCATCCACATATAGGCAGGACTGGATGTGTTCCGCGCATTCCCTGCGCGGTGTTGTGCCGGGCAGGCCGTAATGGATGTGGCGGCCATCAGCTTTTGCCTGTGCCGCAGCCCGGCGCAGCACGTCTAGGGCCGCTCCGATTCTCCTGTCTCCAGGAGCAAAGGCTTCGTCTTGCAGCTCCGGTGCCGCCATGTAGTCCAGCGTGCTGACAACGGCCGTAGACACATTGAGTCGCGCCATCAGTGCCGGCAGCCCGGTTACAGCCTCAACCTGCGAGGCCAGCAGCAGATAGGCCAGATGGATATGCGGCACAGGACTTTTTGCCTGCCGCCTTGCCTCCTGCAAAGCAGCAATACCTGCTGTCACTGCTGACAAAGGAATTCCCTTTCTGAAGGCATTGCCCGCCTCATCTACACCCGTCAGAGAAAACGCCACAATGTCCAGCCCACAGTCTACCAGCTTACGGGCAATGTTTGCCGTGACATGCAGACCGCAAGTGGTCGTGGACACGGCACAACCGGCAAGCCGTGCGGCGCTGGCAAAGCTGAAGAAACAGGGATTGAGCAAGGGCTCACCCCAGCCTTGCAGATGCACGCGCCGGGCACGACGTACAATGGGATGCAGTGCGGCAAAGGTCTCCTCCGACATATGCCGGTTTTTCCATACGTCTCTGCGGGTTGTGTGCGGACAATACGAACACTGCCCGGGGCACAGTGAGGTCACTTCAACCTGAACACAATCAAAAGGTCGCGCATCACCAAACAGAGCCCGGCGCAACCGCTCTGCCAAGGGTCGAGCCTTGTACACACGCAGCGGGCTGCTGTCAGGCATTGCGGCGAAAGCTGCCGCATCAGGCCTGGCAGTGGCGTCCGCCCTTACGGGTATCCGTTTCCATGAGGTCTCCACATACGGCAACAGGCGTGCACGCCCCCACTTCTGCTTGAACCGGCGAACACCCTCATTGATGCCCAGGCCCAGGTTAATCAGGCTGTGCCCGCGTTTCTCGGCCTCACGTATCACCGCCAGCAGCAGTGCATCTGCCACGCCTGGCGGACAGGATGCCGCCCGGGCAGCAAACATGTAAAAGGCAGTGGTCAGCGAGGCATATTCCCCCACTGCCAAGGCCAGCAGGCGTGCATTGTCCACTGCGCGGGCAGTGAAGAGCACTGCTGCAGATGAAGATGCCAGATACTGGCCAATATTGGCATAAATGCTGCGTGTGCCTTCATCCAGCGCATGGCTGCGACAAAAATGCTGCAACAGCGTTTCGTGTTCCTCTCCCATTGGTTCACTGGCGATCACGCACTCACGGCTGGCGCGGCGCAGCATATTGCGCAATTTGGCATCTGGAGCGGGAAGAGGCAATGGCAGGAAGGCATAAGCATCCGTATGCACGGCAGCGTCTGAAGGGGCGACAGCTGGCCTGTCCGGAGCCAGCACCGTCACAGAGGTACAGCGCGAATGGGCAAGAGCCCTTTCTACAGCAGTATTCAGTGCGGCAATACCTTCGTCCGCTGGAGGAGGTGCAGGCAGTGCCGGGTCATACTCCGGGGGATAGGCTACGATGACGCAATGTTGCCCTCCTTCATAGGTAATGCAGGAATCGTAAGGAATGGCGCGCATGCCCCCCACGGCTACAGCGTATTCCGCCACCTGCTCCATCACATAGGCCTGCGCTGTCAGGGGGGCGCACCCACGAACGGGGCTCATGTTTCCCCCCGCAAGCAGGCCCACAACCAGTGTCGCAGCGTCGGACGCACCTGTCGTAAGGTAAAGCCATGCTGACGCAACATACCTCGCAGGCGGAACAAATGAGCAGTGCCCACCAGTGCCACTGCCCTTCCCCGCATAAAATGGGGTAACATGGCTTCCAGAAAAACATCGTCACGCACAGAGATGACACGCTCTGTACGTGAAGGGAATTCCGTACCGGTGCCCTGCATTTTTTCAATATCTCCCATAAGATATGCCCGAGTAGATTGCCGTCTGTGCCGTGCCCACGTTTCCGGATGGCGCAAAAAATTGAGAATACGCGGCATGGGGATGCTTTCCAGTGAGGCCAACTGGTCATCAATGCTCTCCATGCACAGCACACGTCTGCCCATTTGATGGGCTATTTCCCAGGCCTCCAGATCTACGGACTGATTCCAGCCCAAACGTTGCAGATACGCATAATAGAGGGAAAAAAAGACGGACCATGGCCTGTGCGTTGCCAGTATGCCGCGCACATCCGCAGGATTGGGCCAGGCCATGTTGCAAAAGCGGGCAAGCCTTCCCTGTGGCCCACGCACAATATGCTCCAGCCTTTGTATTTCCTCCTCCGTGAGCAACTCGGCAACAGCAGGCCCTGCGCCCTTTGTAGCGCCCTGACTGGCTACCAGAGCCAGGCTTGCAGCGTCCAAAGGTCCCTCAAAGAGAACGGTTTCCACCTTACGAAACAATTTGCGAAAAGAACGGGCAAAAGAGTAACAAAACAGGTGGGACGTACCACCAATAAAGGAAATGGAATCCTGCTTGCGCACTTCCCAAAGCATGGCATAGGGGCGCTGCTCCGGTTGCTCGGGGAGTTCTCTTCTGCCCGAGGCATAGCCCTTGCGCAGCATCGCTGTCAGGGAGAAATCCACAACTTCGTGTAAAGCATGCCCCTTGGCCCCTGTGTGCAACCTGGCAAAAGACGCATCGCTCATACGCCAGGAGGCTGCCATGTACGGAAGCGCAGGGATACCACCCCACTTTTTTTTGAAGCGGCTGATGCCCTCATTAACGCCCAACCCAAGATGTATGTACGCCTTGCCGGCAGTGCGTGCATTACGCAACATGGCTGCAAAGAGCGCGTCTGCGGCGTGCGGGGTATAGTGCAGGCGGGAATGTGCCCCGATAATATAGCTGCAAAAGGCTTCCGGGGCATAATCCATGACACAGCAGGCAGCAAGATGCCCATCCTTGTCCCAGGCATTGAGCAGGCGGATGTCCGTACCCGGCGCATCCAGCATGACTGCCGTACGCGCAAAGAGCTCCCGTGCCTGCGGCCGCAGGGTTCTGCGGCGCACAAATTCCGCCCACAGGCGTCGGTGCTCTGCAGAAAACTCTCTGTCCTCTTCAATGCGCAGCCGTTCTTCGGCCCGACGTACAGGGCCACGCAAAGCCCTTGGCACGGGAGCGTCAGCCGCCAGAATGTAGTACACATCCTCCTCATCCAGGTAGGGGCGCACCATCTCGGGCAAAGAGGGAGCAATGACCCAGCAGTCATCAATGGCACGCTCTCGGGCCAAGGAAATGACTGCAGCCATGAATTGGTCTGCGTCATATGCACCCCTGAGCGGGTAGCCAATACCCACCAGCCAGTCTTCGCCCAGTAAAAAAAGAAAATTGTCCTGCACCGTGGCCAGGCCGCCTGAAACGGCCTGCATAAAGGCCATAGAGTGTTCTGGCACCGTACTGACTGCTGCTGGATTTGGAAGCATGGTGTACATCCTCATGGCTCAAGCAGAGCGCATCGGGTCTTTTTGTGAGTATAGCTTGCCTCCATCCCAGCCGTCCAGACAGAATCTGTGCCGCAGCACTTGCCAAAAAGCGCAAAATGCGGAATTTTTAAGGCGGTGCCGCAGGGGCCTGCGGCGCATCTATCAACTTTTCAGGATAGGGGAAGGGACCATATGAAAAAACTCTTTGCCATGCTGGCCTTGGCGCTTATTTTTGCGCCCATGGCCACCCACGCGTGGAGTCCGTCCGGCGACGTCACCGTCATTGTAGCCTATAAAGCCGGTTCGGGTACGGATACCGGGGCACGTTTACTGGCATCAAAGGCGGAAAAGTACATCGGCAAAACACTGGTGATTAACAATCTGCCAGGTGCGGACGGCAAGATTGGCTGGACGGAACTGGTCAAGGCCAAACCCGACGGACAAACCATCGGCTTCATCAACCTGCCCACCTTTACCACTCTGGCTGTTGCGCCCAACTCCACCTTCAAGGTGAGCGATATCATACCCATCGGCAATCATTTGACAGAAACAGCCGTAGTTGTGGTCAAAGCCGACAGCCCATGGAAAGACCTCAAGTCTCTCGTGGCTGCCTGCAAGGAAAAACCCAATATCCGCTGCTCCACCAATGGCGTGCAGGCATCAAACCACACAGCAGCGCAACTGCTGGCCCAGAGCGCTGACTTCAAGTACAAGGCCATCCCCTACGGCGGCACAGCCGACCAGCTGCTGGCCCTGCGCCAGGGGGAAGTGCAGTTCACCTGCGCCAAGGTGGCCGACATCGCCCAGCTTATCAAGGGTGACAAACCTGAACTGCGCGTACTCGGGGTATTCGCCCCCAAGCGTCTGCCCGAACTGCCTGATGTACCGACCCTTGGCGAACTGGGTTACTATGACAAGTGGTATGGCTCTGCCCGCGCCTTGGTGGCACCCAAGGGCACCCCACAAGAAATTATCGATTTCTATGTGACGGCCTTCCGCAAGACCATGGAAGATCCCGATTGTAAGGCTGCCCATGAAAAGGCCGGTCTTGCCCTTGATTTCAAGGACAATAAGCAGCTTGCCGCTCTCATCGCCGAGCAGGAAGTCTTCTGCCGCGATGTCATCACCAAGCTGTACGCAAAGTAACCCTGTATGCGGGGGCACTGGCTGCCCCCCGCACTGATTTTCATCTGAGCGTGCAACGTCTGCCACACTGCACGTTCTTTACAGGCAATCAACCTTCGGCAGTATGGAAGACGGGATGAAAAAATCAGATATTGGCATTATTGCCATCATGTACGGGATCTGCGCCTTCTTTTTTTTCATGACCGTGGAGCTGCCGGAGGAGGCGCAGACCTACCCGCGCTGTCTGCTTGCCGGGCTGTGTGTACTCAACACACTGTATATGCTGCGTTGCCTTTTACGCCTGCGCCGTGAGGGATTCAGCAATGATCTGCCGCAGATTTTCTCCGGCTTTATGCACAGCCAGTTCTTTCTGGTGGTGCTGTGCTGCATTGGCTATATGTTATTGATGTATGCGGCCGGCTTTTATGTGGCGAGCATCGTCTACCTTACGGGTGTTATGCTGCTGCTGCATGTGCCCAGACTGCACATCTTGCTCACAGTGGGCGTACTGGCCCTGCTGATTTACGCCGTATTCACGCTATTTCTCAAAGTGCCCCTGCCTGTGGGCGTACTGTTCAGCTAGGGATGCCACACGACGCCAATCCGAGAAACTAAGGAACAGCCATGGAAACTCTGACTCTCATGGGCATGGGCTTTGTACATGCCTTAAGCCCCGTCAACCTGTTCGCCATGTTTGCCTCCACGGCAGTAGGCGTGACCATCGGCTGTCTGCCAGGTCTTTCCGCCGCCATGGGTGTGGCCCTACTTCTGCCTGTCACGTTTGGCATGGATCCCGCAACGGGGCTCATTGTTCTGGGCGGCATTTATTGCGGCGCAATTTTCGGCGGTTCCATCAGTGCCATTCTCATCCACACACCGGGCACACCGGCATCAGCAGCCACAGCCATTGAAGGCTATCAGCTGACGTTGCGTGGGCAGGCAGCCAAGGCATTGACCACGGCCTGCTTTGCCTCCTTCTGTGGTGGGCTTTTAAGCTGCATATCCCTCTACTTTTTCTCCCCGCTTTTGGCACAACTTGCCATGAAATTCAAAAGCCCGGAATACTTCTGGCTCTCCCTGTTCGGACTGACCATTATTGCCGGTGTTTCATCCAAGTCCATGCTCAAGGGTCTCATGTCCGGCGTGCTGGGGCTTTTGCTTTCCACCATAGGCATGGACCCCATGGAGGGCGTACCGCGTTTCATGTTCGGCCAGGCAGCCCTATATAACGGCATTGACACCACATGCGCGCTGATCGGCCTGTTCTCCATGTCACAAATTTTGATCCTGGCAGAGAAAAAGATTGTCCAGCGCCCCCGCGCCGCAGAATTCAAAGACGCATTCGGTCTCAGTGGCAAGGAAATACGCCGCATTTCACCTACAATTCTTCGTTCATGGGTCATTGGTAATATTGTCGGCATTCTGCCAGGTGCCGGTGCTTCTATAGCCTGCTTCATGGGATACAATGAAGCCCGACGCTTCTCCAAGCACAAGGAGGAATTTGGCAAAGGCTCCATTGAAGGTGTTGCAGGTTCCGAAGCTGCCAATAACGCCGTTACCGGTGGTTCGCTCATCCCCACACTGACGCTGGGCATTCCCGGAGAATCAGTGACAGCCGTGCTCATGGGGGGCCTCATCATACACGGTCTGCAACCCGGGCCGGCACTCTTCACCACCTATGCCGGCATGACCTATACCTTTTTTGCCGGCTTTGTCATTGTACAATTTTTCATGCTGGGCATTGGCATCCTGGGATGCAGAGGCTTTGCTACCATAGCCCGTCTTTCCGACGCCATTCTAATTCCCTCCATTTTCCTGCTGTGCGTTGTAGGCTCCTATGCCATCCACAACAACTACACAGAAGTCATTATCATGATGATCTTTGGTGTCATCGGCTATCTGGCCCGCAAGTTTGATCTTAATGCCGCTGCCATTGTCCTGGGGCTCATCCTCGGTCCCATTGGTGAAAAGGGGTTGCGCCGTGCCCTGATGCTTAGTGATGGCGACCCGTCCATACTCTTTTCCACACCCATCTGCTGGGCACTCATCGCACTATGTGTGCTGGGCGTACTCTCCCCCATGCTGATGGGCAGAATGGAAAAAAAGATGGCTGCGCAACATGAAAATTGTTGAATGTAAGGGGTCAAAAGTATTGACCTCGTCCATTGATGTACCTAAATGATTCTTAATCTCACCTTGCTTCAATGGAAGTTCATGGTGAGGATGTATGAATTCGAGCACCATTGAGGAGGGAGCATGTCGAATTCCATGTATTTTCTATTGGCTATAGCCGCACTTATTGTCGGCTATATCGTGTATGGTACGTTTGTAGCCAAAGTTTTCGGGGCGGATCCCAACCGTCCGACCCCTGCAAAAACCATGGCCGACGGCGTGGACTATGTGGAAATGTCACCTTGGAAAGTATGGTTGGTGCAACTGCTGAACATCGCCGGTGTGGGCCCTGTGTTTGGCCCCATTCTGGGAGCACTCTACGGACCCTCAGTCCTACTGTGGATTGTCATCGGCACCATTTTTGCCGGCGCCGTACATGACTATATGTCCGGTATGCTTTCGCTGCGTTACGGCGGCTGCAACGTGCCCGAAGTGGTGGGACATACCTTGGGCAATGTCGCCAAACAGTTCATGCGCGTCTTCGCCGTGGTACTGCTGGTGCTCGTGGGCGTTGTCTTTGTAGCAGCACCGGCCGGCCTGCTGGCCAAGCTGTCATCTTCCAGCTGGGGCATGCCTGGCATGACCGTCACCATCTGGGTGGCCATCATTTTCGCTTACTACTTCCTGGCCACCATCATGCCCATTGACAAGATCATCGGCCGCTTCTACCCCATCTTTGGTGCCCTGCTTATCATCATGGCCGTGGGCATGAGCATTGCCATGTTCACCAACGGTTGCGACTTCTACAACAGCGTCAACTGGGGAGACTGGAGCACGCAGCATCCCAAGAAGCTGCCCATTTTCCCGCTAGTGTTCATCACCATTGCCTGCGGTGCACTTTCCGGCTTCCACTCCACACAATCACCACTCATGTCACGCTGTCTTTCCAATGAAAAATACGGCCGTGAGGTATTTTACGGTGGCATGGTGGCCGAAGGCTTCATCGGTTTGGTCTGGGCAACCGTGGGCATGACCTTCTACCACGGGCCCGATGCCCTGGCTGCTGCCTTGAAAGCCGGCCCCGGCAATGTGGTCTTTGAATCCTCCCTGGCTCTCATGGGCACCTTTGGCGGCGTTCTGGCCGTGCTGGGGGTTGTGGCGCTGCCCGTCACTTCCGGTGACACAGCCTTCCGTGCAGCGCGCCTGACCCTTGCTGAATGGTTCAACTTCCCACAGAAGGAGATACCCAAGCGCCTTCTGTTGGCTGTGCCCCTGTTTGCCGTGGGCATTATCCTGAATAATGTGGACTTCAATATCATCTGGCGTTACTTCGGCTTTGCCAACCAGGCATTGGCCACAGTCATGCTCTTTTCCGGCGCTGCCTGGCTTGCCCAGCGCAACCGCTTCCACTGGATCTGCACCGTGCCCGCTACCTTTATGACGGCTGTGTGCGTGAGTTTCATATGTCAGGCCGGCATTGGTTTCGGGCTAGATCCCATCACGTCTAACTATATTGGCGTGGCCGCTGCCGTCGTATGCTTTGTGGCATTCATGCTCTGTGGCCGCAAGCCTCTGGCTGGAGCTGAGCAGCAGGCATAGCACAAAACCACTGTAATCATCATCTAAAGACGGGGTCATCGGATCCCGTCTTTTTTTTGTAGCATAGGCGCATATATACAAATTCCCGCAGAGAGGGTACACCGGCTTGGGCCGAACAAAGCTATAACGCATTTCCAGGTATCATAAAAAAGGTGTAGTATGAGTTCTTTTATCCTTGCTGGGGATTCACTGGCCGTAGGTCTTTACCAGCCATTGCAGCGGCATTTCCCTTCCATAGTATCTGTCGCTCAGGATGGACGGTGCGCAAAAGACGTGCAGCATATTCCTGCAGACGCAGCGCTGGTTATTATTTCTCTTGGCACTAATGACGCCGATGCAAAAGCTCCTGCAGGTTGGGAGCAAAGCTATGCCGAACGACTGCATAGCATTATGTACGCTGCCCCTGCAGCACATTTTCTCTGGCTGCTGCCACCAGCCATGGAAGAAGCAGGACGTGAATTTTTTGTAGACCAACGCCGCAGGGTTATTCGAGATGTAACTGTCAAAGCTCATGCACTGCACATGAAGCCTTGGCCAGTATCCGACTATCAGAAATATTATCAGGGGCAACAGATACGAGATGACGATGGCATCCATTTTACACCACAGGGATATGCCTTGTGGGCCGATGCGATACAACTGGTCTTTTCAGAAAGTATCTCTAACAGCAAATAAGATAAGCCGCAGGCAATGCAGCCACAACGTTCTCTGATTTTTCCTGCAAGGCTGCTTTGTCCTGTACCAATGGGTAATAATTGGACATTGACAGATAGCGCAATGGTCAAAAACTGACCAGCTAGGTACGCACCTCGCCTGAAGTTCCTTTGAAACCATTTGAATTTACAGCAAATTATACAAGTGGCATCCAATATGCTTAGGATACTGATGTCTTGCCATTGCAGACTGCAGGTACTTATGAGGAGAAAAACATGAAGAAGATATTGGTGATACTGGCGGCAACGATGATCAGTTCTGCCGGGTTATATGACCTTGGCATGGCTGCATCTGGTGACAGTGAGTATCATCCTGAGCAACGACAGCAGCATCAAGGGAACAGAGGGCGCATGCAAGGTGACCGTGCCCCCAATGGGTATGAACGCGGCCCTGGTATGTACGGTGACCACAGGCCCGGTGGTCCTGGTATGCACCCAGACCGCAGACCGGACGGACATGGCCCTAGCATGCACGGGGATCGCAGGCCTGGAGGATACGGCCCAATGCATGGTGACCACCGCCCTGACGGGCATGGCGCTAATGTCCATGGTGACCGTAGCCCTGGTCATGGGTATGGCCCAGATATGCATACAGACCACAGAACTGGTGCACATGGCCCCAGAGTGCATGGGGATCACAGACATGGCTATGGCCCCAAG
>JAFTDG010000161.1 GCA_017454325.1 Desulfovibrio sp.
CCGGAAGGCTCAAGAACGGGACGGATGACGTATTTTTTGACGGCTTCGGCTACATCTGCCTGACTGGCAGATGCGGCGTGTTGTGTGGAAACTACTACATTATTAATGCGTACGGGCTTCCCGTCATTGTATTCAAAGGAAACCTGTGTTTTGCCATCTGGACGGAAAAAATCTACAGTACCGTCTTTCCGTACTTTGGCAAGTTGTTGGGAGAGCTGGTGCGCCCAGTAGATAGGAGCTGGCATGAATGTAGACGTTTCATTGCAGGCATAGCCAAACATCATGCCCTGATCGCCGGCTCCCTGGTCTTCAGGTTTTTCTCGCAATACACCCTGGGCGATGTCGGGTGACTGGTGCCCAATGGCGTTGATGACAGCACATGTTTGCCAGTCAAAGCCCATTTCAGAACTATTGTAGCCGATACCCCTTATTGTTTCGCGAACCACATGTGGCAGATCCGCGTAGCCGGTGGTGGTAATTTCACCTGCGATCACCGCCATACCCGTGGTGACAAGCGTTTCGCAGGCCACATGGGCATTGGGGTCCTGGGCCAGCAATGTATCTAGAATTGCGTCAGAAATCTGATCAGCCACCTTATCTGGATGTCCCTCGGTGACAGATTCAGAAGTAAAAAAATATTTGCCCTTGGTCTGCATAAGTTCTCCTTGGCGCAGCTTAGCGGCGCAGGTTTAAGGAAGCAGCAGGATATTGTCGATAAGGCGGGCCTTGCCCATACGTACGGCACAGGCCATTAGGGCTGGTCCTGTAACTTCGGCAAGAGGAATCAACGATTCAGGATGAACAATACTAAGGTAATCTAATCTTCCAGCGGGGAGGCGTTCAGACCAGCGGCGCAATACGGCATCCCGTAGTAGATTTGCATTGGTTTCACCTTTTTGCGCAAGTTGTTGCGCATAAAGTAATCCTTTGCGAATCTCCGGGGCCTGAGCTCGTTCTTCCGGGGTAAGATAGACGTTCCGTGAGGAAAGGGCCAGACCGTCAGCTTCGCGTACGGTTTCACGTGTTTCAATGCGTACAGGCACATTGAGGTCACGCACCATACGACGTAAAATGGCCTGTTGTTGCCAATCTTTCTGCCCAAAAACGGCAACATTGGCCTGTGTAAGCATAAATAGCTTGAGAACTACAGTGCAGACACCACGAAAATGGATAGGCCGTGATGCACCACAGAGTCCCCGAGACAGTTCAGGAACATCAACCCAGGTGGCATGATCCTGTGCATACATGCTGGCGGGTTCAGGCATAAAAAGCACATCAGCGCCGTGTTTTGCCGCAATGTCCGCATCATGGTCTGCATCGCGGGGGTAGGCATCCAAATCTTCACCAGGGCCGAATTGTGCCGGGTTAACAAAGAGGCTGACTACCAATCTTTTGGCTAACGTACGACCATAGGACATGAGGTCTTCATGACCGGCGTGGTAATAGCCCATAGTGGGCACTAGGGCGATATCGTCTCCATCTTTGTGCCAGGCAAGGCATGTGGCTGCCAATTCTTGAGGGGATGTGATTATTTGCATGGTAGATAATTAGTTATTGTTTCAAATATACACTTATACGCATTATATCTATTTTTGTAAAGGGAAAGTGAAACTTGACCCCCTATGCAGCAGTGTGCATAACGGTGCGCGGGAGGCAGCCATGTTAAAACCATTTTATCAGGGCAAGCTGGATACGTTTTGCGCCATCTATGCAGTGCTCAACGCGTTGCGTGTGACACACAGTATACGGGTGCTTAAGGCCCGCGAGATTCTTAATGATACGTTACTGGGGCTGGCGGCTTCGCCTGATGCTTTCAGAGCGGTTCTGGAACAGACAACGGATTACAGCTCTCTGGTTGACGGTATGCTGCGTCTTCAGGTCAAGGCATTCCCCCTGCTCGTACAGCAACCCTATGGCCTGGAAGACAGCCCCTCTCCAGAAGATGTCTGGACCTGTTGTAAAACATGGCTTGCATCCGGCGATCAGAGAGTCGTCTTATTTCGTTTTTTGCGTCATGTGACACCAGACGGGCCGGCAATAAATAGGCATTGGACTGTGGCTGACCGTTGTAGTAATGGCATACTACATCTTTTTGACTGCAGCCATGAGGCCGAAGCTATCCTGAATGTTCGCAGGGAAAGTTTTGTGACTCGTCCTGAAGATATTTGTGAAGGTCAGCTGTTACATATTCAACCTTTTACCATAAGGCTGCTGCGGCCGACGTTTTAGTGCTGTTCGGCTATTCTTCTCCCAAAAAGTCGCAGTGAAGCGTTACCAATTCACGGGTCACCTTATTGGCAGCATAGCCGCGGGCATGAGCCAACATGGCGACGGCCATGGATGAGGCCACACCGATCTCTCCCTATGTCTTTTGCTTGCGACATACGTTTGCATATCGTACATGCAGGGAGGAGGTTCTATGAGCGCATATCGTGAACAGTGGGGACGGTTGCTGGCTCCGCAGCGCAAAACAGGTGACGGTCAACGGCTGGATGCCATGGACAGCGTACGCACGCCCTTTTTGGCAGACTATGACCGCATTGTTTTTTCGAGTTCGTTCCGCAGGCTGGGCAGAAAGACGCAGGTGCATCCGCTGGTGCGCAATGACCATATTCACAACAGATTGACCCATTCGCTGGAAGTCAGCAGCGTGGGACGTTCTTTAGGGCTGTATGTGGGTGAGGAACTACGACTGCGGGGAGATTTGCCGGAGCCTTTTACCCCCGAGCACATTGGTCAGATTATTCAAGCCGCCAGTCTGGCGCACGACATTGGCAATCCCCCCTTTGGCCATGCCGGGGAGGAGGCCATTCGTGACTGGTTTGCCGAGGCCAGTAAGGGAGAGTATTTTCGGGAGCTGTCACCCGCTGCTATCGCGGACTTCGTGTGTTTTGACGGCAATGCCCAGGGGTTTCGTGTCATCAACACACTGGAAAACAACAAGGACAGGGGCGGCCTGAGGTTGACCTTTCCTGTTATTGGTACTTTGGTCAAGTACCCCCGCACGGCCTATGCTGCACAGGGCATGGGCAAGTGTAAATTTAATTTTTATGCTGCGGAGCAAGCTCTTTTTGCTGAAATGTTCACTGCGCTTGGCTTGAAAGGGGCAACTGGTTTCCAACGACATCCTCTGTCGTACCTTTTGGAGGCCGCAGACGATATTTGCTATCGCATTATAGACATGGAAGATGCACGGGAACTGGGCATTATTTCTTATGCCGATATCACTGCAGTCATGGAGCATCTGCTTTTGTCTGTGGAACGCGACGAAAAGCGGCTGCAAACGATGGATTCCGACCGGCGTCGTGCCGGTATGCTGCGAACGGTGGCCATGGGCCGCATCATTGTATCCGTTGCCCACACATTTATGGAGCAGTATGTCAATATCATGTCAGGAACGCTTGAGAACGGTTTGCTTGACTATGCCCAGGAGGATGTCACTGGTTTTATGCAGGCGGCCAAGTCCGTTTTTGATGAAAAGATCATGAATGACCCGCAAAAGACAGCTCTTGAAATTGGCACGTATTCTCTATACCGGCGCTTGCTGGACGTATTCGTGCCAGCCTGCTTTCACTATGTGCATGGCGCACCCATGAGCTACCAGGAAACACGTGCCATCACCCTTATGGGTGCTAATGCCCCTGACAGAAAGGAGGGAACCTACGGCGCTTGTCTGCGCGTACTGGATTTTGTCGCCGGCATGACAGACGAATACGCTACCTTTATTTCACGTCAGTTTTCTGGGACTTCTGGACGGGGCTAACTGGGCAAGCATCAGGAAGGAGTCATGCTTTTTTGTACGTAGCGTTCAGGGCCAGTTTGTCCAGCGTGGCTGTCATGTCAAGCTGCCGTTTACGCAGCCAGATCAAGGATGTCCATAGGAGGCCGAAACACAGAACACAGGCCATGGCAGTGAGACGCATTTCTGGTTCAAGGCCGCCGTCTCTGCTGCCAAAAACAGCAGGATGTATAGAACGCCAAATACGCGCTGAAAAAAAAACCAGGGGCACATCCAAAAATGCAACTATTCCAACCACGGCACAGACAAGGCTGCGTCGTGGCTGCGGCATATCAAGATGGCGTAGTATCAGATAGCCGGCATAAATGAACCACATGACAAGAGTAGTGGTCAGCCGGGGATCCCACGTCCACCATACGCCCCAGGAACGGCGTGCCCATAGCATGCCGGTGACCAGCGCCAGACCACAAAGCAGCACTCCCACTTCTGCAGAAGCGGCGGCCAGTCTGTCAGCAGCAGGGCTACGACGCCATAAATATCTGATTGATGCGAGGAAGAGAACGAAGAAACTCACGAGAGCCCACCATGACATGGGCAGATGAATGTAAAAGATTTTTTGCGTCAGGCCCAGAGATGCCTCTTCTGGAGCGTATATGAATACAAGCCATTGGCAGGCGGCAAAGGTGATTCCGCCCAGTAGAGCCAGAATGTGTGGCAGCATCAAATATCGAGGCATCATTCGTCTCCTGCGTAAATATATGCAAAAAGCACCAGTCCTGAGCCCAGAAAGATGGCGTCAAAAGCGGCGGCCACGCCTAGCCATGCCATGGATCCTTCGGGATCCGCCCCCCCCAGAGCCAGTGCTCCAATACTGATGCCTGCCAGCAGCAGGGGAATCAATAAGGGAAAGAGTATTATACTCAACAGAGATTCTCGTGCAGCCTGCCCTTGCGCCAATGCTCCAAGAAGAGAGCCCAGCGCGCATAAACCGATATCTGTCAAAAAAAGAGCCAATAGGGCTTCCAGCAAGGGACCTGAGAATTGTTGACCTAAAAATACCACAATGGCTGGCAAAAAGACACACTGGGCCAGCAACAGCAGCAACATGCCTGCACATCCCTTGCCAAGCCATATGGCTTGCACGGGAGCAGGGCAGAGCAGCAGGCCCAGGCGGGAACTGTTTGCTTCTTCCAAGGCATACAGCTGGTTGAAGATAAGCACCTGGCAAAAAACTGAGCTTATCCAAAATACAGCTGCCGCACCTTGCGGGTTCATATGTTCGCCGACATTTTGCGCAAGGCTGAATACGAAAAGCAGCAACAATCCCAGCAGGAGCGCCTGCACAAGACCGCTGCCTCGTGCCAGGGTCAATGCCAGATCCTTACGGATCAGAGCCCAGGTCAAGCGTAGCATGCCTGGTTTCCTTCTGTATTCGCAGCTGTGAGACTTGGGTAATCAAATGGCGGGCCATCATACTGCAAGGTACATTCTGTCAGAACCAGCAAACGGTCAGCCAGAGGTGCATCGCCCTGAAGATCATGGCTGATTAAGACCACACAGGCCCCACGCTGCTGTGCAGCTGTGATTTCATTGCGTAGCAGTATTAGTGAAGCCGCATCAAGTCCGGTGCCGGGTTCATCCAGCAGGAGCAGATCAGGGCTTTGCATGAGTAAACGAGCTAGGTTGAGCCGTTGGGCCATGCCACGTGAAAAAATACCTGCCCGGTCATGGGCGTGCGCTTCCAAACCAACCCGTTCCAGGGTGGACATGAGAGCATTGTCGGACAACATAAGGCCGTAAGCCGAGTTCCAGAATGCCAGATTCTCCAATGCTGTTAGCCCGGGGTACAGAAAGGTGGCATGACCAAGGTAGCCCACTTGCGTTCCCTCTGCCAGCTGTACTGAACCCATAGTGGGACGAGAAAGGCCGGCCATGATGCGCATGAGGGTGCTTTTCCCCGCGCCGTTTGGTCCTACCAGCAAGGAGACACTTCCTGCTGGTAGCCGGCAGCTGACCTTTTTAAAGATTACCTTAACGCCGTAAATTTTGGCAATGTCCTCTAGTTCAAGCACCCCAAACTCCTCGTTCAGGTACTTTTATTTTCCAGGTCTTTGTCATTCTTATGTATTGGCCATTTTCCCATTTTCAGAAGAATATGAAGGTATGGCAGGTAGTTTACGGCGTAGGCGACTCAGACCGAAAAATGGCATAAGGCACATGAGGGCACCGCCTATCCATAACCAGTTGACCAATGGTTCCACACTCACCTTGACTACTACGTTCCCTTCGCTGTCAAGTCCAAGTAGTGAGGCGTAGATTTCATTGCCCAGGCTCGGGATGACATCCACTTCTGAAAACTGCATGCTGCCAAATTTATCGTAGACGCGTCGTTCTGGTATGAGGGCGCCAAGCTCCTTCCCGTCTTTTGTGACGCGCATATGTGCTGCTATGTAATCGTAATCGGCGCGGCGGCCCTCATCAAGCTGTTGCAGTGTGACGGCATAGTCCCCCACGGTGACGGATGCGTCTTTGACAAGTGTCAGTTCCTGGTCCTGAGAGTAGGGGCCTGAAAATGCCACTCCAAGAGCCACCAGTGCCAAGCCCATGTGAGTACCCAGTGCTCCTACAGTTGTTTTTTGCGCATGTGTTCGTCCACTGCCCAAAAGTAGGAAGGTGCCCACACCTACCCCCACAGCAGAGGAGGCAGCAAGAAGTGCCGTGGCTCTATGATACCCAAGCATCCAGATGACAACTGCTGACGCCACTACGCCCGCAAGCACTATAAGAAGTTTTTGCGGTGAGCGTAGGCCACCGTTCCAGCCTACCCATGGACATATTGCCATTGCCAGCACGAGCAGCGCGCACAACGGCAGGCAAACACGGTTATAGAAGCGAGCGTCCAGCCCTTGTGGTGCCGCTGACCACAATTTGCTGATGACAGGCCACATGGTAGCTGTAAGAATGATGCACGCGAGTGCCAGGAAAAGCCATGCCGTCAGGGTGACCATACCTTCCCGGCTGGCTGGGCCTGCGAGATGTGTGCCCCGTACTGGCGTTACAAGGGGAACAAAAAGCGCCACCAGGAGACCGCATAACACAAAGAGGGCCAAAGGGGTACCGACTCCCCCATCGCCAAAAGCATGTACAGAATCAACGACACCACTGCGCACGAGAAAAGTGGCAAAGAAGGCTGAAACCGTGGTCAAAGTCATGAGCGCCACATTGACGCGTCCCAGTTTGTTGCGTCGTTCTTCAACAATCAGCGTGTGCAGGGCAGCCGTTGCAACGAGCCATGGAATAAGCGAGGCATTTTCTACAGGATCCCATGCCCAGTAACCACCCCAGCCCAATTCCATATAGGCCCACCAAGCACCAAGCACAATGCCAGCCGTGAGGCATGCCCAGGCAGTAAGGATGAAGGGACGCGACAGGCAGAACCATGCTCCCTCAGTATCTCGGTAGCCAGAGAGTGACTGCGCCAGAGCAAGACAGGCAGGTATGGTAAAACCACCATAGCCCAGAAAGAGCAGTGGGGGATGAAAGATCATCCCTGGGTTCTGGAGTAAGGGGTTCAGCCCGTTGCCATCTGAGGGCACCGGTGTTTGCAGTATAAAAGGATTGCTCCAGCAAGTAAGCACAAGAGCAAAAAAGGCCATAGTGACGTAGAAGAAACTCCAGTACCACAAACGTGTGGCATTGGAGAGCTGTTTATAGGCGTGCGTACGGGTGAAAATACTGCCACTTAGCGTGACTGCCAAGCCCCAGAAAAGCATTGATCCTGGCTGTCCTGCCCAAAATGCCGTAAGCCTGTAAAAAACAGGCAGAACACGGTCTGTGTAATTGGCTACATACTGCAGGCTGAAATCATTCCAGAACAGGGCGTGCAGTAAGAGGGCTGAGGCCAGCAGCAGCGCCATGCTGATACACAGGTGTACTTTTTCTATTACGGGCAGGAGGTTTTCGCGGCACTGCCATAATTGTAGCAGCGCCAATCCTCCACCGGCTATGGCAGCCAGCAGTGCCAAGAGTTGGAGGGCAAAGGCAAAAATGTACATGCAGTTCCTTTGGAATGTACTATAGCAGCACTGTTATGCGTAATAAGTATGGTATCGCAGCTATGCACTCACAGAAGCATGAACCGTTCAGGGATATCAGGCAGGTATGGAGGGTGCATCTATCAGGGAAATATCCCGTAGGCCGTATATTTCACAAGTTCTTACGATTCTCTTTCTGGTATTTGGAGGGGCACTTGGTCATGAGTGTTTTGGCCATAAACAGTGTTTGTTCACCCATACCCCCTTCCACAATGACTTCTGCACCGGGCTTGAAGGTATCTGGTACCACACCGGTATAGCTAACGTGGATAGTCAGCCGGGCATTATCCTTGTCCTCCAGAAAAAAGGTTACACCACGGCCGCTTTTGTAAGGCTCAAGTCCCTGTTCGGCAACTGTGCCAAATAATCGCACAGAAGCGAGCTTTTCCGGAGCAGCTGCCTTGGCCTCAGCTACATTGAGAAAATATACGCTGCTTTCAGAAAAGCCGGAATAGGCAAGGTAGCCCACGCCTGCAAGGAAGAGGAGCAATGCCACAATATAGATACTTGTATTTGTCTTGTGTTTCATGCCGTTGTCCTCTGTGACGGCTGAAGATCATAGGTACTGTGCGTGTCTGTTAGCATCAGTGATATACTACTATATCATGCGCGGCGCCGTTACAAGTGGTAATGGCTACTGGTAAATAGAAAAGCTGGATAACAGACGCCATATGCAGAACTTTGCCATGAGTATCAGGAACTTGTGTGTCGCAGCGCAAGGCGGCGCTGTCTGGCAAGGGCACGCAGATCATCCACATTGTCACTTTCGTCTACAATCTCACGTCCCAGAATTTCTTCCAAAACGTCTTCCAGGGAAACCACTCCGGCAAGGCCACCGTATTCGTCCAGCACAGTGAATAAGTGTACTTTGGCCTTGAGCAGCTCGTGTAACAGCACATCAAGAGTCTGGCTTTCTAGGATAAAATGTGCGGGGCGCATAATGTCGGCTAGTGGAAGCGTATTTTTACCATCCTGAATACAGCGTGCCATAGTGCGTCGTTCCACAAAACCCACAATGTCTTCATTGTCATCGCCATAAACGGGAATGCGGCTAAAGTGCCAGGTACGGGAGTCATTGTACGCCTCTTCTACAGTCATGGTTTCTGGTAGCTCAAAAACCACCGTGCGTGGCGTCATAATTTCGTGAACACGTTTTTGATCAAGGGTCAGGACATTACGTATGAATGTTTCCTCATACGGTTTGATGCGACCTGCCCGTCGTGAAAGACTGGTCATAGCGCGAATATCGTCTTCAGAAATGACAGGGCCTGTGGATGGTTTGGCTACGAGCCGGGCAATGCGGCTTGTGAGCCAAAGCAGCGGTTTCATTACCTGCACTAGGGCGGAAAGGGGGCGTGCCAGTAACGGAGCCAGACGCTCTGCCCGCATGACTCCCAGGTTTTTGGGCAAGATTTCGCCGAACACAAGGATCAGTACGGTGAAGATCACGGCAAAAAGACTCATGTACTGTTGCCCGCATACAGCGAGGAAAGCCGCGCCGGCAATGGTGGCTCCCGCAGTGTTGGCAATGGTATTGAGAGTAAGAATGGCCGCGATAGGTTTGTCCACCTCAGAACGCAGCCTGAACAGGAGCTTTCCTGAGGTACTGCCTGTCCTGCGTAAACGCTCGATGGCAGACCAGGGTACAGAATACAGTACCGTTTCCAGCAAAGAACATAGAAAAGAAACTGAAACAGCAAGGGCAACGGACAGAACAAGGGTCAACATGGTCCATATCCTGAGACGGTGCTTTGTGTGGGTGTGGTGTCGGCTATTGTGTGGTATTAGCCTTCGAAAACAAGGGCTTCATACCAGTAAAGTTGAGCCCCGGGTTCGTTCCAGGAACCTGCAGGCAGTCCTGCCTTGCGGCAGAGGTTGTCAAGATAGGCTTGACGGTCCCAGCCCTGTTCCACAGGTACCTGAGGCAGAAAAACACCGCTGTGACCCCTGTGCCGCAGCAAAAGTCCATGACGGCCTATTTCAATAGCATCTGGGTCAGTGCACGGGGTAAGCTCATCCAGTACGGAAATATGCAGTTGTGTGGCAGGCCATTCCTTTGTAGAAAGAGGGGGAAAACGCGGATCGTGGAAGGCTGCGGCCTGCGCCATATTCCAGATTGTGGCATACAGGGGCCCCTGCCCCACAATATTGCCTATACAACCGCGTAGCATGCCGGAGAGGGTCAGGGTTACAAAGCCTCCCAGCTGGCGAAAGAGGGCAGAGGTGTTTTTGTCTGCCAGGGATTCCGGTGAAGGTGATTCTTCAGGGAGTCCAGCCAGCTGCATTTCAATGGCACGACGTGCCAGTTGTGATAGGCAGGTTTTCTCCGCTGCGGACAGAGCAAAGGATAGTGGCATTATGCCCCCGGGAAACAAGAAATGCCACAACAGAGGTTGCGGCATGACTTGTCTTGATGTGAATGCCAGCACAGTGTGGCATACAGCAGCCAGAATAGCAGCATGCAACGGAAAAGTCCGATGCACTCCAACTCACCGGCCCACTGAAAGTACAACCAACGTAAGTTATACCCCTCAATCGAGGTGGCATGCCGTAAATGATTAGTCTTCGCCTTCGGTGTGTGCCTGCTTGCCTGCGCCCTTGAGGCCGTACATGGTGGTAGAACCTGAAGACCAGAATTCCAGCACTTCTTCGTTAACAAGCTTGGTGAGAATTTTTTTCACTTCACGGGGACCCTTGTCAGGGAACAATTCAAGAAAGTCCTTGAAGTAAAACTTGGACTTCATTTTTGACTTGCTGTTCAGAAAATCTACAACAACGTCTTTTTCGTCAGCCATGATATGTCTCCTTGTCCGGCGGCACCCAAAGGCGCCGCCGGAATTGAATGGAAGCTAGAATTTGAACTGCGTGCTCTGCCGCCAAGTATAGTAGGCAGGATCACGGAAGTCATCAATGAGATGGTGGGTAAACTCTAGGCCGGTCAGCTTGAAGAATGTCTCCCAGCCTATGCGCTGCGCCCAGTCACCCAGACGTTCATATTTCTGCGCGTTGGCTGCGTACACTTCAACGATGTGTTTTACCGTCTTGGTGAGGGTGGGCCAGCGGGGCGGTTCATTGGGAATATAGCCCACAACCACCTTGGAGAACTTGGGCATGGTGATACGGTTGGAAACCTTGCCACCCACCATGATGGCAATGCCGTCGCCTTCATGGTCAGCGATGGGCAGGGCCGGGCACATGGTGTAGCAGTTACCGCAGTACATGCAGCGGTCTTCCTTGATAGCCACGGAGTTTACCTTCTGTCCCTTGTATTCCACCTTGGTGGGACGTACGGCAGCAGTGGGGCAGGCAGCCACAGCTAGCGGGATTTCGCAAAGCTGATCAGCCCATTCGTGGTCGATCATGGGCGGTTTGCGGTGGATGCCCACGAGGCCGATATCCGAACAGTGTACGGCACCGCACATATTAATGCAGCAGGCCAGCGAAACGCGTACGGGCGCGGGCAGACGCATGTTTTTGAATTCATCAAACAGGGCGTCCATCACGCATTTCACCGGGCCGGAAGCGTCGGTGGCGGGGGTGTGGCAGTGTACCCAGCCCTGGGTATGTACCATGTTGCTGACACCGGCACCTGTTCCGCCCACGGGGAACTTGTTGGACCCCCCGGCGAATTTGCGGCTATTCAGGTCGTCACGCAGCTTCTTCATGGTTTCTTCATCTTCCACCATGAATTCAATGTTGCTACGGGTGGTCCAGCGCACATGTCCGCCGCAGTATTTGTCTGCGATGTCGCAGATTTCACGGATGTGCGTGATGGACATGGTACGGGTGCCACCCACGCGCACGGTGTATACCTTGTCGCCGCTTTCGGCCACATGCATCAGAACGCCGGGCTCCAATATTTCATGGTAGAGCCATTTGCCGAAATTCTTTTTAATGACCGGCGGGAAGTATTCGTCATACTTGTGAGGACCGATATCTGTGATACGGTCTTCCATGGGTTTCTGGGGATTGTATCCGGAAGAAATAAAAGCCATGGTAGTCTCTCCCTTTTAGCGCTGATGGCGGCTGCGGAAGGCGGCGAGGTCGCGGTTCCAACCGCCGGGCACCTCGTCTTCCTTGAAGAAGATGTACGGGTTGGAGCGCGGCTCCTTGACATGCACGGCCTGTGCCGGCGTGTCGGTCACTTCCAGCAGCTTCTGGAAGGACAGGCGCTTCATGGTTTCGCCCACACGTTCACGGTTCTTGCCTTCTTCCATCCACCAATCCCAAATCTTTTCGATGACTTCCTTGATTTCATCATAGGGAGCTTCACAGGAGATGAAGGGAATGAGCAGGGAGCCCATCTGGGCACCGTCCACCACGGGAGCCTTGGCGCCCACGAGAATGCTGGCACCGCGCTCGTCACCAATGTGCAGGGCACGGGGCATGGTGTTGATGCAGTGCATGCAGCGTACGCATTCTGATGTTTTAATGGAGAGTTTTGAACCATCCCATTTCATGCACTTGGAGGGGCAGCGCTCGATGACTTCTTTCTCAATGTCAAACTTGCCCCAGTCACGGCCTGCATGGGCGCCGGCATTGGGCTTGAATTCACCGGCCACATAGGCTTTGACGCCTTCCTGGTCGATCTTGATGTCGTCCTTCCAGGTGCCCACGACGGCAAAGTCCGAACGGGCCATGGCGCACACACAGCCATTGGGGCAGCCGTCAAACTTAAACTTGAACTTATAGGGGAAGGCGGGACGGTGCAGCTCGTCCTGGTAGTCCTGCGTGAGCTGATAGCACATGTCCTGCGTATTGTAGCAGGCATACTCACAGCGGGACATGCCAAGACATGCCGCAGGCGTGCGCAGGTTGGAGCCTGAACCACCCAGGTCATTGTGCATTTTATGCGTCAGGTCGTGGAAGATTTCTTCCAGTTGCGGAGTCTGTGTGCCCAGCAGCACGATGTCACCCGTGGAACCGTGCATGTTGGTCATACCGGAACCGCGCAGGTCCCAAATATCGCACAGGTCACGCAGGAATTTGGTGCTGTAGTATTTACCAGAAGGCTGCGCCACACGGATGGTGTGGAAGTGGGCAACGCCAGGGAATTTCTCAGGCTGGTCACAGTAACGGCCGATTACGCCGCCGCCGTAGCCAAAAACGCCCACAATACCACCATGTTTCCAGTGCGTTTCTTTGTCATGGTAGGAGAGCTCAACCACGCCCAGTAAATCTTCGGGGGCGTCCGCCGGAATCTGGTAGTCAAGACCGTCGGGGTTCGCTGCTCGGTGCGCGGCCTCCTGTTTGATGTCGGACACAAAGCTCGGCCAGGGGCCGCTTTCCAGCTGGTCCAACAAGGGGGTTGCATGTTTCGCCATTGCCATACCTCCACTGGTTAGTTTGCATCACGCGTATGCGTGCAATGCCTGTCAACTGCGGCGATTCCATATGACAAAAACCGTTGCATGGGTGCGAACTCAAGAAAAAGTGGATTCAGCATCAGTCCATGAAATAAGGACGCCCAATGGAATCGCTGATAGCAAGCAAAGGCTCTTCGCCTTCTTTAATTGACCACAACATGGTCAGTGTTTTTTATAGCCGAATTTCACTATAATGACAACTGTTCCAGGCAGATACGCGCAAAACATAGTGAAAAGTCCTTAACGGCAAGGAGTGGCAAGACAATTCCTCCGGTACGGCATCTTGCACAAGGGCATATTAGCAATGTCGATATAGAAAAGATTTTTCATAAAAAGTCGTTTTGGCTGCCTGATATTGTGCTCTTTTTCACAGAGTATGCTTGGCAACCCTTCACTTGCGAGGTATTATGGACATGTTTCAGATATGTTATGCGCGTGGTAACACTGCGTTTTTTCTTGCAGGTTACGTACATATTGGGAGAAAGCATGGGCATAGGGGTCACCTATGAAAGATGAACGTGGCGTGTATTACCATCCGGAGGCAGGCGACAGCCGTTCTCGTGTGTACGTGCGGCGCGGCCCAGATGGTGAAGTGGAATTTCGACTGTGGCAGGCCGAGCAGCCGGAGGTGTGGGAACGCCATCCTTGGCTCAATATGGCGCAGGTGCGCAATGCCGCGACCTACTACCGGCAGGAACATGTGCAAGGTATTGATCCCTTGAAATTATATGATATTTCTGTAGCCAGGGCGCTGCTGCATGAGGATGAAGCGTGAACAGGCATTGGCTGTTGGCCAACAGGGATTTTTTGGTGCGCGATCTCGTACGAGATTACTGCCTCGTGCATAAGATTTTGTTAGACCAGCAGTGTCGTTTTGAGGCCGATGGTACGGTATCGTACACGGCCCTGCGCGATCTTTTGGGAGAATCCACGCGCAAGGGCGTTTTCGGGCGACTTAAAGACACATCCCACCATTTGTTCCGCAACGTTCTTGCGGCAGGTGCGGGAGAACCTGCCGCAGCACCTTCCCGTGGGCATCCATGTGAGCCTTCGCATGTGGTGGATGAGGCGTTCCCCGGTGCCGGTGAAGCATCATCGCCACTACAGCGGGACGAAGATCTGCCTTTTGGCAAGGAGGAGCGTGCGGGGGTGGAAGCCCTTATCGACTGGTGCATAGGCTATGCCTTTCATGAGTGCGCCAAATTGCGTGAAGACGCATTCCAGGGGCAGCACTACGCCAACAGACTTCTTCAGATCTCCCGCTTCCAGGGAATTGTGGCTGACATGTGTAATCCCCTGCGGGATCTTGACAAGCAGACTGCAGAAAGTTCTTCCCGCGAACTTGCGCGCATCATGCATGTGCTGGGGCAGGGTTTGCAGCTGCTTTCCCTGTATCTCGCTGTTGAGCAGCACAATACACATCTTGCGCGTTGGTTTGCCAGCGAGGAGGCTATGGCGCGAGATGCCTTTGGGGAAAGTTACGCTGTGCTGCCAGTTTCTCTCCGCGAGTTTTCTGCACCTTCTTTCCCCGTGGAACGGGAGTGCCCAAGCGCATGAGTGTTTCACACGGCCTACGGCTGATGGTGGTAGGGCTGGTGTGCGTTCTCTTCCTGAACGGCTGTGGCGGGAAGTCCTGGCATACAGGGGGCGTACGCGGTACGCGCCCCTATACCGTCCTCGGGAAGACATATTATCCCCTCAAATCGGCCAGAGGTTTTGTGGAGGAAGGCACGGCTTCCTGGTACGGGCCTGGTTTCCACGGTAAGAAAACGGCCAGTGGTGAAACGTACAACCAGTCTGCCATGACGGCAGCCCACAAGCTCTTGCCGCTGGGCACCAAGATACGCGTCACGCATCTGGGCAATGGCCGTTCTGTTATCGTGCGTGTCAATGACCGTGGCCCGTTTGTGGATGATCGGGTCATTGATCTTTCACGTTCAGCAGCAGTGCAGCTCGATATGCTGGGAACCGGAACGGCCAGGGTGCGTGTGCGCAGCCTGGATGTTGAAGAACCTGTGACACCTTCCGGGTCTGGAGCTTCTGCCGCCACTTCCCTGCCCTCAGGGTCTTTTTATGTGCAGGTCGGCGCGTTTGACAACAAAATGAATGCCCATAGGCTTATTGCTACACTTATACAGGGCGGTTACAGAGGCCGCCTGATTTTCGGTGGCAACAACATGTGGAATGTGCAGGTCGGGCCGTGGAACAGCCTCCGCGGTGCACAGGAAAATCTGGAGATATTCCGGGCACTCTTCCCCAGTGCCTTTGTGGTGGGCGACAAATAACCTCTCTTACAGGTTGGCAGCGTACCAGTCCCCTGCCAGGCGCAGGCCCTGGCGTACGTCGAACTGTGGAGCATAGCCCAGCAGAGTCTTGGCGCGGGTGATGTCGGCCAGAGAGTGACGCACATCGCCCGGGCGGAAGTCCCGGTGCACGCTCTGTGCGTTGCGCGCCTCGGGCTTGTGCCGTGCCACTTCCTCCCTGATGAGGTCGAACAGTTCATTAAGTGTGGTCCGCTGGCCGAAGGCCACGTTGTATATTTTGTCTCTTGCTTCAGCTGTGGCAAAGCTGGCCAGCAGGTTGGCCTGCAGCACGTTGTCAATATAACAGAAGTCACGGCTGGTTTCCCCGTCTCCATTGACATACACGGTTTCTGCCTTGATCAGGCTGGCGAACCACTGGGGAATGACAGCCGCATACGCACCGTAAGGGTCTTGCCGTTGGCCAAAGACATTGAAGTAGCGCAGTCCTATGCTGGAAAAATCATAGCAGCGGTGGAAAACATCGGCATACAGTTCATCCACGTATTTGGTCACTGCATAGGGTGAGAGGGGGTGGCCTATCTTGTCCTCAACCTTGGGGAGTTCGGTGGAATCCCCGTAGGTGGATGAGGAAGCCGCGTAGACAAAGCTCTGCACTCCGGCATCACGTGCAGCCACCAGCATATTGAGAAAACCGTCGATGTTACAGCTGTTTGACAACAGGGGATCATCAATGGAGCGGGGAACCGAACCCAGGGCAGCTTCGTGTAGTACATGCTGCACACCCTCGCATACGTGGCGGCAGGTATCGAGATGACGTATGTCACCTTCCACAAACGTAAAGCGGCTCCACGCATCCGGGCCTACAATATCACGCACCATGTCCAGATTTTTTTGATATCCTGTGAGAAAATTGTCCAGGCCGACCACGGTCTGCCCTAGCTGCAGCAGCCTTTCGAGCAGGTTGGAACCGATGAAACCTGCCACGCCGGTGACGAGCCAGCGGGAAGGGTGGGAAGTCATAGACTGGGTAAGGTCGGAATATGCGCTCATGTGGCGATCCTGTGTTGGCAGTATGTTGATAATAATGTGTGCAAGCCAGCAACGCTGTGTGGCCGCACGGTGTGGGTTTCTCTTACCCCTGCGGGGGACTGGTGTAAAGCTGCCGTGCACATGCCTCTTTTCAGGCGGCTGGAGGGGTGCTATAGAGCACCTGCCATATGGCGAAGCTCAGACGCCCATACGCGCAGGAGAGAGCGGTACATGAAAATTCTTGTTCTTGGCAACCAGGCCAGGTCCATGGGTAATTTTTGGAGCGTGCTTATTCGCCATATGCGTGCCGCGGGCCATGACGTGCTTTGCTGTGCCCCTGGTGGCGATGAGGAAGCTGAAGCTGTGCTCACTGCGCAAGGGGCACGGTTGCGGCAGTATCCTCTGGACAGAAAGGGCTTGAACCCGCTGCACGATATATGCACTTTTGCGGCATTGTTTCGTCTGTTTCGCGAAGAGCGTCCGGATTTGCTTTTCGCCTCTACCATAAAGCCTGTCATCTATGGCTGTCTGGCCGCACGTTTTGCACGCGTGCCGCACATCTATGCCACCATCACTGGTCTTGGCTATGCCTTTGAAGCTGACAGTTTCCTCAAAAAATGCGTGTATCATCTGGGGCGTCTGCTTTATAGGGGAGCTCTGGCCGGAGCGGAGGGCATTTTTTTCCAAAACCAAGATGATATCGCTGTGTTTCGCAACGCCGGTATTCTCGATGCCAAGGCCCGAGTCTTGACGGCGAGAGGTACAGGGGTGGATACCCAACGCTTCGCCCCAGTGCCTTTTCCGAACTATGCTGATGACGGTGAACTCACGGGGCCTCCGGTATTTTTATTGGTTGCCCGATTGCTGGAAGCTAAAGGGCTCGCGGAATTTGCCGCAGCGGCACGGCTGGTCAAGGCCGCACATCCCGAAGCCCGTTTTCAGGTACTGGGCCCGCAGGAGCATGGCCTGGGCAGCATAAGCCCGCAGCAGATGCAAGCCTGGCAGGACAGTGGCTGCCTTGAATACCTGGGTGAAACACGAGATGTGCGTCCCTATGTCGCACGTGCGCATGTGATGGTATTACCCTCGTGGCGTGAGGGAACGCCCACCTCCATTATGGAAGGCATGAGCATGGGTCGTCCTGCTGTGGTCACGGATGCCCCTGGCTGTCGTGAGGTTGTACAGCATGGCGTGAATGGTCTTCGTGTACCGTTACGCGATGCGCCTGCACTTGCCGCTGCTATGGAAAGTTTTATAACAAGTCCGCAGAACATTGGCCGTATGGGCGCGGCCGGGCGTCAGTTGGCTCTGGCAGAATTTGATGCTGAAAAGGTGGCAGCGCATATCCTTGAGGACATGTGTGTGCCCGCATAAGGAACGGGTATGATAAGCGCATATCGCATGGCCTTGCTGCAGGTGCTTGATTTTGTCTGCATTGCACTGGCCCTTGGCATTTCCAGTTTTACGCTGGAACCTGGTTTGAACATCTTTGATGACTACACCGGAGCCTCGCTGTTCACCGTCTTTTTTTACCTGCTGTTTTTTTACATCCTTGACGCCTACAAGGTAGGCAATGAAGATTTTAAGGAGACCATGGGCCGCGTGCTGGTGGCATGCCTCCTGGGTATCATTTCCTCAGCCACGGCATCCTATGCCTTCCAGCACTGGCGTTTTGACAGGGAAACCGTGGCCACCCTTTTTGCCCTTTCGCTCAGTCTCACCTTGGCCTGGCGGTATATGTATTACCGTAACGCAGACAAGCTCACGCACCCACTGCGTATTCTGCTGGTGGGGGTGGACAGGGCCGGTAAGGTGCGCGAGCTGTTGGCGGAGAGCCTGCCCAAGGCACGTATACTCGGCTATGTAGGTGAACCTGACCAGGGGCCTGACGCCGGCCCTTGTCTGGGAGCACCATTTCTTGCGCTGGATATTGCCCGGAAGAACCACGCTACCATGATATTGCTGCTGCCCGACGCGCCCATTGATGACGACATCGCCCATGAACTGCTTATGGCAAAATTGCGCGGCAGTATGGTGGTGGATATACGCAGCTTTTACGAGCATGTGGTTCAGCGTCTGCCGTTGACGCAGATCAACGACGAGTGGCTGCTGCAGTCAGAGGGCTTTTCGTTGAATACGCGTGGCTCTCTGCGGCGCCTCAAGCGTGCGCTGGATGTGCTTATCTCTTTGCTACTGCTTATCCCTGCCGCACCTGTCATGTTGCTCACCGCCCTTATTGTGCGGCTGGAGTCGCCTGGACCGGTTATATACAAACAGGATCGTGTGGGTCTGTTTGAAAAGGAATTCACGGTTTACAAGTTCCGTTCCATGCGTGCGGACGCGGAAAAAAACGGCGCTGTCTGGGCCAGTGCTCATGACAGCCGCGTAACGCGGTTCGGTAGGTTTATACGCAAGGTCCGCATTGATGAGCTGCCCCAGATATGGAATATTCTCAAGGGAGACATGAGTTTCATTGGCCCGCGGCCTGAGCGCATGGCCTTTGTGCAGAAACTCAAGGAGACCATCCCATACTACAGCCTACGTCATTCTGTGAAGCCTGGTCTCACAGGCTGGGCACAGGTATGTTATCCGTATGGCGCTTCTGAAGAGGATGCTCGTCGTAAACTGGAATACGATCTCTACTATATCAAAAACATGTCCCTGCTGCTGGACATCAACATCGTATTCAAGACCGTGGGGGTCGTGCTCTTTCCCAAAGGGGCACGGTAGCCTGCCTCTCTGCGCTATCGTGCTGCCTTCAGTTGTCGGCTAAGCGGAAAATTTTGGCCCCGGAGCCTGGTTACTGATTGGTTATGGGGTAGCTGTTCCTGTATACAAGCCTGTTTTCCAGATCATACACTTCCACGAGGAGCCGCGTGTTGGAAGTGTGCATCCCCTCGGGGGCAGCGGCCAGCATATCAGCTTTTTTATAACGGTTGATGCGGAAACTTCCCGCATCTTCCGGAGTAAGGTGAAGGGCAATTTTGCGCCCTTCGTTTGTTAACAGAAAGGGACGCACCTCGCCAGCAAGCATTTTTGTGCTGTCAGCATTGCGCAGTTCCAGGGTGATATGCATGGTGTCATTTTTTTCCACCTGCGTGAGAACATTGGTCACCTTCACATAGGCCAGGTCTATGTCGGGCAGATGCTCGTGCGCAGAGTCTTCCTGTGCAGTCTGTGGGGATACCGGCAGGGACGCCAGGCGACGCAGCACCATTTCTCGTCCTGTGACATTCTCTTCATGCAGCAGGGTTTCAAAGTTCTGCAGACGTTCGGCAGTGGCATGTGCCTTCTGGTAGGCATAAGCATAGCGGGTCACAGCCTCATGCAGTTGACTGTTTTGCTGCCACAGTGTCCAGCACCACCAGCCCAGTGCGGCACAGATAAATGGCAGGCAGAAGAGCATGGCTAGTCCCCAGAGAAGACGCCCCCGACGCACGCTAAAACTGCGCCGGGGCCCTTTATCGCGCATAACAATGATGCTGTAGCGCTCGTGGTACGTGTCACGAGCCACTAGTGTATCACGCCCCCCGCCAGGGGAGTCTGGACGGCCCAGTCTTCCCGAGCGATATGCCATGCTGTGCCGTTGTAGCGCAGCAGCAGGGTTTTCACGCCTTTGTCTGTATGGCCGGAAGTGTTGGTATAGGTCTGGGCCATGTCAGCTCGGATGCCCTGTTTCTCAGGCACCAGGCGCAGACCGGAAACCTGCACGCGTGTGGGGCCTACCCGTTGCCACAGGCTTTCCTTGTGTTTGCGGATATGTTGCGCACCCCGACGTCCTTGCTGCAAGGCATCATCGGTATAGAACGACATGTAGGCATTCAGGTCTGCACGTTCCCAGGCAGCGCGCCATTGTTCTACAACAGTGCTTATGTCGCCGCTGACCTGTTCCAGCCAGTCGGCCGTAAGCCCCAGTTCCATGGGTTTGAAGCTGGACGCCACAATGCGGTAGACCGCATCACTCCCCTGCTGCCACCACAGCGAGAGGGTGCCTTGTTCCATGCCCTTGGGGCTGATGATAAGCAATGGACTTTGGGTTAGCGCCACATGGCCCTGCAGTGTAATATGTGGCTTGCGGCTGATAAGGCGCAGCCACGGATTTTTAAACCGCTGTTCCAGATTGCGCATTGTAGTCGCGTATGAAGCTCCGCGCGGCAGGTTTTTCATGCGGTTGAAATGTTCCTGATCATACAATGCGCCAATTGTTGTGGAATGGGCGGCGAATGCCTTATTCCATTGGGCAACGCGTGCTTCCAGAGTACTGCGCAGTTCTGGAGTCAGGGTCAGGGGTTGTGCCACATGCTGTTCGGTACTTTGGGCTGCTCGTTGCGCTGGCTGGGCATTACCCTGTATTGGTGCCGGAGCTATGCCTGCCGGAGCCTGGGGGCGAGCGATAACTGACGATGGAGCCAGTGTTTCCTGCGTAGGTGCTGGAGCTGCTGGGGGCGTTGCAGGCTTTGCTTCTCTGTCGTTGCGTTGCTCAGGAATGGACGGCCGCACACCCCAGTTTACCTCGGCCGGGGGGAGTGCCGCCTCTGTGTCTCGCTGAGGAACCAATGGGGCAGAAGCTGCTGCAAGCAGCGTTTCTGCTGATTTGCCTGCAACATTGTCCTGCAGTGGGGGGCCAGGGCGTGCTTCGGAATCCGGCGCTGCTTCGGGCATGTCCAGCCGAGGCGGGCGCGGAGCTTCAGAGGAAGCATCACTGACTGTCATGATGGGAGCCTCGGCCACCAGCTGTCCCTTGCTGTATGCGGCATGCATGCCCAGGTTACGCGGTGTCCATTCCATGCCCACAATACGGAATTTTTTGTCATTACCCCGTTGCCAGTATAGCCTGCGGATGCCTTCCGTCGAGAGATTGGAGGCAGTATAGAGCTGTTCGGACCACGTCACCCAATAGCCGGGCCCCTGCAGCACATGAATTTTGCGGTTGAATATTTTGATGAAGCGCAGCATCTTGAATAGGCGTTCCTTGTTTTGCCTGAATGCTGCAAAGGTTTCGGGCATGGCCTTGGTGTAGGCATCCTGGTCGTAATAATCGAACAATTTGGTGGAACGGGAGGCCCAGGCATTGCTCCAGTCCTGCATGAGACGACGCAGCTCATGCACGGTGCCTGCCTTGTCCGGTCGGGGTTGTGCCTTTTCATCAAGGCTTTCTGCCAGTACCACGGCGGTGCCTGGTATGAGGCTTGGCCCCACTTCGTCGATGTCCTTGAGGCCGATGGCCACACAGCCACGTGTGGAGAGAGGTTCAATGCCAAAGCCCTTACTGTGAATCCAAATGCCGTGCCCGGTTTTGCCACGCAATTTGTCCACAGGGTTAGGGTAGTTCAACGTATAGGCTATGCCGCCGTATTCCTTGAAATCAAGGCCATTGGCAATCTTGTATTCTACAAAATAAATGCCTTCGGGCGTGCGCAGGTCATTAAGGGCTTGTTTGTCACCGCGTAACTGCCCGGTGGTGCAGGGATAGGTGTACTTGAGTTTGAGAGGGCTTTTCTTTTCAAAGAACATGAAGGTTTGGCGGGCCTTGTCAACGGCCACCAAATGGGACGGCAGACCATCATTATACAATTGTGCCTGCCACGAGTCAGCCCTCGCAGAACGCACATGCAGGGTACAGGCAATAGCGATGCTGCCGAAAAATACAAACAGGCTGTACGCCAGGGCGTGCCTCTGGAGAAACCTGTTCATGCCGGTCACAACTGCCTTACCGCCCAAGCGCCAGTAGGTCCGTACGGGTAAAAAGGGCATGCAGGTCATATCCCGCCTCACGGAGCTTATCGCGTCCGCCTTCCTCCCTGTCCAGAATGGCGCAGACTGCCACTATGGACAGCCCCGCATCGCGTATGCGGTCGCAGGCCTTGAGCAGGGAACCACCGGTGGTGACCACATCTTCCAGCATTGCTACGCGATCACCTGCAGAGAAATTGCCTAAACCCTCCACGAACTGCCCTGTGCCGTGCCCCTTGGCCTCTTTGCGCACCAGCAGACCGTTGAGGGGACAGCCCTGCTCATGGGAAATAACCGTGGTGGCGGCAACCAAAGGGTCTGCGCCCATGGTCATGCCACCCACTCCCTTGATATTCATGCCTTTGAGTAGGTGGGTAAAGAGCGTGCCTATGAGCCAGGCACCCTCGGCGTGCAGGGCAGTGACACGGCAGTCAAAATAATAATCGCTCTTACGGCCTGAAGCCAGCACAAAATCCCCTTCACGGTAGGATTTTTCCAGCAACAGCCTTGCAAGGCGGCGTTTGTATGTCAGCACTTCCTCGTCTGTCATGGTATCCTCATGCCCTGTGGGCTGCTGCGTGAGCAAACACGCGGGCGTAGATTGCATCTTCGTGTTGCAGATAGTATGTGGGGTCAAAAAGCTCGTTCAGGGTGGCGCTGCCCAGGCGTGCACTTATGGCACTGTCACCCCGTACCAGCTCGGGAAATGGAGTGCGCTGCTCCCAGCTTTGCATGGCCAGCCGCTGCACGGCTTCATACGCTTTCTGACGGGGCAGGCCCGTGGAAATAAGCGCTGTGAGCACACGCTGAGAAAAATACAGGCCGTAAGAACGCTCCATGTTTTCCCGCATGCGTTCGGGCTTAACCACAAGCCCCTCCAGCAGGCGACGGAGACGGGTAAGAATGTAGTCAGCCAGAATGGTGGAGTCGGGCATGATCACCCGTTCTACCGAGGAGTGGCTGATATCCCGTTCGTGCCAGAGGGCCTGATCTTCCATGGCAGCCAGGGCATTGGAACGCAGTAGACGGGAGAGGCCGCACATGTTTTCTGCCGAGATGGGGTTCTTTTTATGGGGCATGGCCGAAGAACCTTTTTGTCCCTTGGCAAAGCCTTCCTCCACCTCCAGCACCTCTGTACGCTGCAAATGCCGCAGTTCCACGCACAGGCGCTCTATGCCGCCAGCCATAACGGCCAGAGAAGTGAAGAAATGCGCATACCTGTCACGTTGTACAATCTGTGTGGAATGGGGGTCTACCTCCAGTCCGAGGCGAGACAGCGCCTTCTCTTCCAGCTGCGGCGACAAGAAGGCGTAGGTACCCACAGCACCGGAAATCTTGCCTGCGCGGACGCTTTCCAGACCGGCGTGCACCCGTGCCAGATGGCGTTCAAATTCGGCATAAAAACCGGCCATTTTCAGGCCAAAACTCGTGGGTTCAGCGTGGATGCCATGGGTGCGCCCCATGCAGAGCACCCCCTTGTAGCGGCGGGCCAGGTCTTCCAGCGTGCACAGCAGAGCGCGCATGTCAGCAAGAATGAGCTGCCCGGCCTGCACAAGCAGCAGGGCATTGGCCGTATCCACAATATCGGAGGAAGTGCAGCCAAGGTGGATATACCTGGCATCCTCAGCCCCCACCTTTTCCTCCAGCGATGTCAGAAAGGCAATGACGTCGTGGCGCGTAACCTCTTCAATGGAGAGGATGCGCTCCACATCAATGACTGCTCTGGTCCTGATATTCTGCACGGCCTCTTTGGGCACGCGGCCCAGTTCGCTCCATGCCTCGCAGACGGCAAGCTCCACGTCTAGCCAGGCCTTGTAGCGATTTTCAAGTGTCCAGATACGGCCCATCTCCGGACGGGTGTAGCGTTCGATCATGGTTGCCTCATGCTATGCTGTGCAGGCACATTCCTTTGTGAGAGCTAGTCGCCCACAGCCTTGGCTGTGGTGGCGGGCTTGGCTGACGGGGAAGGCGCGGTCTTGGGCGTATCTGCCTTTGCCGCAGCCGCCGGGGCTGCCGATTCGGAGGCGCTGGCTTCAGAAGTTTTGGCTGCAGCAGGTGTAGTGCCTTGTGAGGCTCCGTCTTCCTTGATGCCCTTGCGGTAGCCGTAATCACTGACATACCAACCGCCGCCCTTGAGCACAAAGGATGTGTGCGAGATAATGCGCGGGGAAGGTGTGCCGCACTCAGGACAGGGCTCCTGCCCGTGTGCGTCAGACAACCTGACCCATTCCTCAAATTTGTGTTGACACTTGGGACACTGATATTCATAAATGGGCATGATAACGCCAAAAGCGGTCACATAACGGCATACCCGCACTGACCGCGCTGTGGGTTTGCGTGCGTACTGTGCACGGCTTTATTGACAAAACGACAGCACCCTCTGCCGCACCTTGCGGTAAGGGGGCAACTGCACCCCTGAGTACACTACGCCTTGTTGCGCTTGGCTTCGTGAATGCGCTGTTTCAGGCGCTCGGCACGGCGATGACGGCGACGGTCCAGTTCCTTTTTACGTTCAACCTTCTTATGGGCCATGGTATTCTCCTTTCAGTGGCAGCACTGTTACAGGGCTGCCTGCATACTGTTCACTATAAAGGTATGCGTGTGTCTGTTCTGCACACAGATAACAATAAATATGGTAAGCATTCATGTATAGACTTTTTTGTAAAGAAAGTCCAGCCCTGTGCGCTGCATCTACGAAGAAGGTGCACCGTCAGCTGGTGTTGCGTCGGCATCGAAAAAGCCGCTGATGGTGCGTGTCTCAACAAGCGTGCAGTGGGGAAAACCGTACTGCCCAAGGATGTCGCGTATGGCTGCATGCAGCTTTTGGGGCAGGTGCTGTGCCTGCAGCAGCGGGGCCGGGGTCAGGCGCAGGCGGAAGTCGCCCAGGGGTATGCCTGTTTCCGTAGCAAGGGCTTCCAATGCGGCTTCGGCATTGTCCAGCTTTTGCAATGTGAGACCATCAGGTGTGAGGCCGTAGGCATAACGCGTCAGCAGGCAGGGGCGTGCGCGCTGCTCGGGCCGGTCAAGGCCGCAAGCCCGGGCCGCCGTGCGCACCGCAGCCTTGGTCAGCCCTGCCTCTGCCAGGGGAGAGCGCACCCCTGCCTCGCTCAAGGCTCTGAGCCCAGGTCGATATGCCTGCATGTCATCGGCATTGGTGCCGTCGCACAATACTCTGCCGGGCTCAGTTTCAAGCTGTTTGCGTACCAGTGCAATGAGGCCCTTTTTGCAGGCATAGCAACGCAGCTTGCCTGTATGGGCGACTTCAGGGAAGGCCAGGGGGTCGTAATGGAGCACGCGCAGTGGTATGCCGCGCTGTTCGGCCCAGATCTGGGCTTCTGTGCTTTCCCGTAGGGGAATATGCGGTCCGCGCACATGTACGGCCAGCACATCACAGCCGCAGAGCAGGGCCGCATGGCACAGGAAGCGGCTGTCCAGACCGCCGGAAAAGGCCAGCGCCAGGCGTGGCATTTGCGCAAGCACGCGGGCAAGGCCTGGGGGCAGGGGAGGGCCGTCTACTGCACTTGGCATGCGGCTTACCAGGTGCGGCGCACTTTGGCTCCATGCTGCGCCATATAGTCCTTGCACTGGCAGATGGTGTACTGCCCGTAGTGCACGATGGAGGCTATGAGTGCGGCCGAGGCCCGGCCTTGGGTGACGGCCTCCAGCATATGCTGGGGATTGCCCGCGCCGCCTGAAGCGATGATGGGGATGGTGACCGCTTCAGCAATGGCGCGCGTGAGGGTGAGTTCATAGCCGTCCTTGGTGCCGTCTGCATCAATGGAATTGACGCACAGCTCTCCTGCGCCCAGCTGCTGGCAGCGGCGGGCCCAGGCCACGGCATCCAGGCCCATGCGCTTGCGCCCTCCGTGGATCACGATTTCGTAGCCCGAGGGGATTTGTGCCGACACGGGTACGGCTAGCACATCCATGCCTACCACGATGGCCTGTGAGCCAAAGGCCATAGCGCCTTCGCTGATGAGTTCGGGGCGGGTGACGGCTGCGGAATTGATGGACACTTTTTCCGCACCTGCCAGCAGCACGGCGCGCATGTCTGCAACGCTGGAAATGCCCCCGCCCACTGAAAAGGGAATGAAAATTTGCGCAGCCACCCGTTCCACCACATCAAGAAAGATGCCGCGGGCTTCAGCCGAGGCCGTGATGTCGTAGAACACGATTTCGTCCGCGCCTTCCTCGTAGTAGCGGCGGGCGCTTGCCACGGGGTCGCCAATATCCTCATTACCGGCAAATTTGATGCCCTTGGTCAGCCGGCCGTTACGCACGTCCAGGCAGGGGATGACGCGTTTACTGAGCATGGTGCGCCTCACAGTAACTGTAGAAATTGCGCAGCAGCCGCAGGCCGGGGCGACCGCTCTTTTCTGGATGGAACTGGGCTGCCCACAGGCCCTCTCGCCCATATATAGAGCAGAATTCGCACCCGTACACCGTAGTAGCGATGACGAATTCCGGTGACGGTTCCGCATAGTAGCTGTGTACGAAATAAAACTCCGCCTCGGGGTCTATGCCCGCAAGCAGTACACAGGGCTTGCATGTATGCAGACTGTTCCAGCCCATGTGCGGTACCGGTGCCGGTGTGCCGTCTTCCTCCTGCATGTTGTCGGCAAAGCGACGGGAGCAGCCGGGCACTAGGCCCAGGGTGGTGGTGGTGTTCTCCTCACTGTAGTCCAGCAGAATTTGGCAGCCCAGGCAGATGCCAAGCAGCGGTTGCCCGCGGGCCACGATCTCGTGCAGGCATGCATCCAGCCCGGTTTCGTGCAAAACCTGCATGGCCTGTCCTGCAGCGCCAACCCCGGGGAAGATGACCCCGTGGGCGCGCGCAATTGTGGCAGGGTCTGCCGTAATGGTGCAGGGGATGTGTTCGTGCTCCAGCGCACGGCGTACGCTTGTCTGATTGCCTGCTTTGTAGTCCACAATGGCCAGCATGGCTGTTTCCTTGGCAAGAGGTGAACCGCATGAGCGGTACATGTGCGGCAGAAGCATACATGTTTGCTAGGTCACAGGCAATGCGCTTTGTGCCCGGAGCACTGAGAATTAAGGATGGGGGGCAGTATCTGCTCTTGTCTCTTGCCCTGACGCTCCCAGCCCGGCATAGTGCAGGAAATACAGGGCCCTGCGTGCAGACGCGGGGCACAGCCATGGGAGGCAGATATGAAGAACACGGCAGCCATAAAGAAACGCAGGGCCAAGAAAAAGGGGAACAACGAGAGCAAGAAAAAGCAGGAACAGAAGGTGCAGAAGGTGGCTAAGGTCAGACCGCCCGATGTCTTTTTCTACGCGCGGGTGTCCAGCGCAGATCAGGATGAGAGCCGCCAGGTGCAGGCCGCGCTGGAGCGCGGTGTGCAACAGAAGAACATCTACATTGAGAAGGCCTCGGGTGCCAGCTTTGACAGGCCCGTGCTGCAAAAATTGCTCAAGATTCTGCAGCATGGCGACACCCTGATTATTCAGGATCTGGACCGCTTTGGCCGCAGGTTCGTGGAGGGCATGGTGGAGTGGTTCAAGCTCAAGGTCAAGGGCATCAGAACCGTTGTGCTCGACATGCCCATGCTGGGCATGGAGTTTGATGCCGACTCCGATGAAGACCTTCTGGCCCAGGGCTTTCTCATGTTCAAGTGGATCATGGCCGAGCTGGAATACCGTGCCAACAAGCGGCGGCAGAGCCAGGGCATAGCCAGCGCCCAGGCGCGGGGCGTACGCTTCGGACGGCCCGAGCTGCCCACGCCCGAGGGCTATGAGGAGTGCTACCAGCGCTATATCAGG
>JAFTDG010000162.1 GCA_017454325.1 Desulfovibrio sp.
CCCCGCACGGCGCTGTGGAATTCATGGGCAAGAGGGATCTGGCGTGCGTGATCGTCATAAGAGCGCACCAGATCCTTCATAATCTGAACGAGTACGCGCGCCGTATTGTTGCGCAATGAGGAATGTGTGGAATAGAGCACTTCGTCGTGCAGACGGCGCAAAGCACGTATTCTTTCGTTGGCATCACCGGCCTCCAGGCTTTCCAGCAGCACGATCACCGCTGCAGCAAGGCGCAGGCCGTGTTCTGAAGTCATTTCGATGATGCCGTTAGGGTGCAGATCAGATTCGGGCGGCGTCAGTGCGTTGTTGTGGGCGCGCGCTGCAACGGTATTGTTGACCATCTGGATGAGTTTGTAGTCCTGAGGATCAAACAGCAGGGGCGAATAATGTACTTGGGGGCTTGTGGATTCGGACGCCTTTGTCAGATCATTTTGTGCACTTGTAGCCATGGGACACACCGTTGACACAAATAGTGGAGCAGCACAGTCCTGCTAGCTGTCTATGTGGCTGCTGAGACCATCCGGGGCAAAGTGGTCGAGGCACATTGCCCTGCGTACCTTGGAGAGCGTGTTTGCAGCCTTGGCACGGGCCTGTTCCGTGCCCTTTTTGAGCAGATCAATAACAAAGGGGAGGTCCCGCGCATATTCCTGACGCCGTGCACGGATGGGCCCGAGCAGTTCCTGCATGACGGCATGAAGGAATTTTTTGACGGCTACGTCACCCAGACCACCTTTGCGGTAATGAGCCTTCATTTCGTCCAGATTGGCATAAGGGGAATTGAATTTTTCAAAGTCGGCATCCACGGCGAAAGCATCAAGGTAGGTGAACACGGGATTGCCCTCAACCTTGCCGGGATCTGCAGCGCGCAGGTGTCCAGGGTCGGTGAACATGTTAAATACCTTGTCATGCACATCTTTTTCGCTGTCACTGAGATAGATGCAGTTGCCGATGGATTTGCTCATCTTGGCCTTGCCGTCTGTACCGGGCAAACGCAGGCAGGCCGTGTTGCTTGCCAGCAATATCTGCGGTTCCACAAGTGTCGGGCCATAGACACTGTTAAACTTGCGCACGATCTCCACCGTTTGTTCCAGCATGGGTTTCTGGTCTTCACCCACGGGCACGATGTTGGCTTCAAACGCTGTGATGTCAGCAGCCTGGCTGATGGGATAGGTAAAAAAGCCCACGGGAATGCTCTGCTCAAAATTTTTCTGCGCAATTTCCGCCTTGACTGTGGGATTGCGCTGCACACGCGATACAGTGACGAGATTCATGTAGTGAAAGCTCAGCTCGTACAGCTGTGGCAACTGTGACTGGATGAAAATGACGGATTTTTGTGGGTCAATACCACATGCCAGATAGTCCAGAGCCACTTCCAGGATATTGTCGCGTACCTTGCGGGGATTGTCGGCATTGTCGGTCAGGGCCTGGGCGTCGGCCAGCATGATGTAGATTTCATCATACAAGCCGGAATTCTGCAGCGCAACACGTTGCTTGAGTGAGCCGACGTAGTGTCCGATATGTAATTTGCCCGTGGGGCGGTCTCCAGTAAGGATGATTTTGCTCATGGTATTCTATGCATATCCGAGGCGTACGGCCGGGAAATGCAGCCTCCTGCTCTGAAGCGTTGGTGTGATGCTGAAATAGAATAACTGTATAAACGTTAAGTATACACCAATAGTTCTTTGACCACAAGAGAGGGCAGGGGGAACACTAGACGGAAGGAACGGGTTCACGCAGTGACTACACCGGCTGTACGACAGGGGAAAGCCGTTTGCCATTTCTGTGTATGGCGTTTTTAAGGAACACTTCAAGCTGTTTGATGGGCACAGTGATATTGCAGAATTGGGCGCTGTGCTGCTGCTGCAATACAATAGGCGTGGAGCGGAATTCTGTCAGAGGTGTGTAATCCAGTTCCAGAAGTTCAACAATGGGCGTGGCGTGGTAGACAACATAAGCGCTGCTGAAAAACTCAATGAGATTTGAGCAGTGCTTTTGCGTCAGTGTGAGTATAACATTGGCCCCGTGGGCCATGACGGAAAAATCGACATTTGTCATCAGTCTGAACTGGTCACGTACAGGGTGTTCCTGGGGCACGACCAGTTCAAAATCATATTTCCTCAAAACGTCGAGCACAGCTTCTTCATTGGTGATGCGTCGTCCTGACGTGCGTTGGATGTAGATACGCTTGTGCCCGGGCAAGGTACCGGTACGTTCCAGTATATTGGTACGCACAAAATCAACGATATCGAGGCGGTCAAAAAGCCAAAAATACGTATATTTTGGAGGAACGACCAGGTTCTTGACAAAGTAGTTTACATCATTGAATAAAATTCTTTCTTTGGGAATTTCAAATTCCCTGCGCCACGATGGGCACGAACGTATCCCCCGACGGACTCGAAAACGTAGTTCCTGTCAGCCAGCGTGAGCGTATGGCGATTCATTGTGCCTCCATGAGTACACAGGCATTGCGGATCATCCCATGTGTAATTTCAGGAGTTTTTTCTTTAAGAGGGCATTTGTCTCCATATAGTTTTTGAGCTTATCCAATGTTTCAATGTGTTTTTTCTGTAATTCTATATAAGCGGTATCTTTCTCTTTTAGGAGGTAATTGCATTGCCATGTGTCGAAAACAGTGACAGCCTTGTTGAACATGGAGATGGCTGCATACAGTTCCGCATATTCCTCAGGCACATCGTTTTGCACTAGCGTTTCAGGGCAGGTGTCTGAGGGCTGACAATACAGCACTGTTTCGTAAATTTCATTAGAGTAATGTCGCAAATAGAATGTATATCCGGGATATATGCTGCGAATGAGCGCAGGTAAGGTATAGATATCTTCATTTGTCTGACGTGCCCAGCTTTTTGGCTTTTTCTTCCAGGGCATGCCATTCTTCTTGTGTAAAGGGCACGAAGTCCATGCTGACGGGCCATGAGCCTTTGGGAAAGACGCTGGACAGAATGAGATATTCCTGGCGCCAGTAAAAAACGTCAAGACTGGCTTTGTCGTGGGAATAGTAGAGGCATTTTGCCCGTTCCAGTTCAGAAAGATGATTGAACAAAAAAACAAGGTAGTTTGCATAGAAAGAGCCGTTCCACTGGCCGGATTTTTGAATTTTGTGCAGAAGCTGTGCTGTTTTTGCAAGCAAACAGTCTGTGGAATGCGCTTTCATGGCAACCTCATGTTTCATCCAGCTGTAGTATGTGTGCCACTACATTGGCAATGTCGGTCTGTGCAGCAGGCAGTGCGGTTTGGCTCTCGCCTATCAGCCACAGCGGCACATGCCGTACGGTATCAGTGGCATCATTGTGCGCGCCGTCATCGTCCATGCCATGGTCGGCTGTTACGAGTACGGTGTGCCCTGTGGCGAGCCAGCCCGGAATGGCGCGGGCCAGCAGATTGTCTGCCTGGCGCACGGCGTTGCGGTAGGCGTGGCTTGCCGCCCCGTGCTGATGCCCTGCAGTATCAATGCCCATGCTGTGTACCAGCAGCAGCTGCGGCCTGTGGTGCTGCAACAGGCAGGCCGCATCGCGGAACAATTCTTCGTCGGGATACAGATCAGAAGTATAAAACAGGCCATGGGCGATAGGCAAGGAAGGGTCATGTGTCAGACGATCGCGGGCCGGGTTGAAGGGGGCGTTGTTACAGAGTTCACTCACCCAGTGGTACGCAGCAGCCGCTGTGACGAAACCATGGTCACGGGCACGCGAGAATAGCGTGGGGGCAGGGCACAGACGCGCATCGTCATTGTGCAGAATGCCGTGTGCTGCAGGGGCCAGACCACAGAACAGCGTGGCGTAGAGCGGGCGTGACAGGGGGGGCAGCTCGCAGGTGAGTTCCGTATAGCGGGCCTGGCCTGCTGCTTCCAGGGCCAGCAGAAAGCCCATACAGCGTCGGGCCGTGACGGCATTAAGCCCATCCAGCAGTACGAAGATGCAGGAGGGCATTACCAGTCCCCCGTGCCGTGGGGATGCTGGCTAAATCCCAGTGCCGGTGCCTGCATGCGTAACTGACTGGCTGTAATGCCCTGAACCACAAAGGTTTCTCCCAGCCAGGCCAGAAAAGCATAGAGCTTGTGGTACAGAGCATCGGCTGCGCGCTGGTCCGGAACATTGGGTGAGGCTCCCGGCATGAGTTCGGAAGAATGCAGGAAAAGGTGCAGCACCTTTCCCCCCCGCGTCTTGTGCAGCCATGCCGCAGCACGCATAACAGGTGCGGCATGCCAGACGGGGTTGGCACTCAATGCGCCCCAGAAGTGGAAGGCATCGGCCATGTTGCGCCCGGTGAGCATATGCCACACATGGGCCAGCGTATGACTGAGGGAAATTTGGGTAATGGGGGATTCCAGCAGGCCCGGTGTGTCGGCCGGCCAGTAGGGATCAGTGGGGGCGAGAAAATGGTCCGGCCCGTTGCGGAAAACGCGCAGAGGGCAGACGGAACTGTCCAGTGTTACGCCTTCTTCTGCCAGCAGGGGCCGTATTGCAGATTTCAGATCCCAGCGGCCCATGCGAAAGCTTGTAATGGGGGCAGACTGGAACTGGCGCCCGGCAGTAAACAGAGTATGCAGGCGCTGGCGCAGCAGATCGCGCGGCAGCTGGTCGGTGCGCAGGGGTGGGCCATCATCGACTGCATCCAGCGGCGGCGTACTCCAGTGGTGCAGATGCGCGGCTATCTCTGCCTTGCAGTGGTCACGCATCCAGGCCAGATGGCCGCAGGCCTCTGTGTTGGTGAACACCGTATAGGCGCAGAAGAGTGTCAGCGGGAAGCCCAGCTCGAGTGTCAGTGGCGCGAGGTGCCGCAGCAGGGCCACATTGCGTACGCCACAGCCAGTGGAGGCATAGCGGCCGGAAAACAGCCCTTCTTCCTCCACATCAAGACTGACAATAACGCGCAGGGCAGGTACGCCCGGTGCATTGTGCGTGTTGTGTTCTGTCATGCGCAAAGTGTAGTCGTAAGCTGGAAACATGGCAATATTGTGCATTGCCATCGTTTGGGCAAAAGCCTTTGGTTGCAAGGCTGTATGTCGTCATCTTCTTGCCCTGACGCTCCCAGCCCGGCATAGTGCAGGAAATACAGGGCCCTGCGTGCAGACGCGGGGCACAACCAGGGAGGCAGATATGAAGAACACGGCAGCCATAAAGAAACGCAGGGCCAAGAAAAAGGGAAACAACGAGAGCAAGAAAAAGCAGGAACAGAAGGTGCAGAAGGTGGCTAAGGTCAGACCGCCCGATGTCTTTTTCTATGCGCGGGTGTCCAACGAAGATCAGGATGAGAGCCGCCAGGTGCAGGCCGCGCTGGAGCGCGGTGTGCAACAGAAGAACATCTACATTGAGA
>JAFTDG010000163.1 GCA_017454325.1 Desulfovibrio sp.
CCCATTCCTTCCGTATACATCGGCAAAACGTACGATATCGTCCTCGCCCAGATACGCACCCGATTGTATTTCAATAAGTACCAACGGTATCAAACCTGGGTTCTTCAGCATGTGTTTCGTGCCCAAGGGAATATAGGTGGATTGGTTCTCGGTATAAAGACAGGTTTTCTCCCCGTTAGTAATCTCTGCCGTGCCACTGACCACAACCCAATGCTCTGCCCTATGGTGGTGCATCTGCAACGAGAGTTGCGCCCCGGGGTTTACCACAATGCGCTTCACCTGAAAGCGTTCCTCCAGCACCAGAGTCTCGTAACTGCCCCAGGGGCGGTACACCAGAGGGTGCTCCCTGTATTCTTTGCGCCCTTCTTTACGCAGGCGCAAGGCCACATCCTTGACGCGCTGGGCAGCCGATCTCGGTGCCACAAGCAAAGCATCCTGCGTTTCCACCACAAGCGTGTCACGCAGACCGATACAGGCAAGCAGTTTATTCCTAGCATTGCAGTAGCAGCCTGAGGTGTCTTCTAATAACACGTCCCCTTTAGCCACATTGCCCTGTGTATCCTTTTCCCCGGCTTCATAAAAAGCTTCCCAAGAACCAAGATCGCTCCAAGCAAGATCTAGAGGTACTACGGCAGCTCTATTGGTGTGTTCCATAACTGCGTAATCAATGGAATCCGAGGGACATTGTAGGAAGGCATCCTTCATGGGCCGCACAAAGGCACCGTCTACCTCCCTGCCACCCCATGCCCGGGTACAGTGAGCAAACATGTCGGGAGCGTAGTTCTTGAGTTCATCCAAATAGAACTGTGCGGGCATGACAAACATGCCACTGTTCCAGTAGTGACCACCAGCGGCGAGCATTGCCTCCGCCTTCTCCCTGTTGGGCTTTTCCACAAAGCATGCCACATGGAATTCGGTGCCCTGTGCTATGTAGCCGAAACCCGTTTCAGGGCCTGTGGGCTTGATGCCAAAGGTCACAATGTAACCCTGCACAGCAATGGCAGCAGCCTCATTGACGCCTTGCAAAAATGCCGGAACATCACCGATGGCATGATCGGAAGGCAGGGCGAGCAGGAGCGCATCCCTATTCTGCTCAAGAGCGGCAAAGGCAGCCATGGCTAGTGCTGGTGCGGTATTGCGACCCTCGGGCTCAAGCAGCACCGTGGCCTTCACACCTCGCTTGTAGAGTTCAGCGACAGCATAGAAACGATGCGCTTCGTTGCACACTACGACAGGTGTAGCAACATCCTCCACCAACAACGCACGATCAAGCGTGTCGCCAAAGAGCGTTCTGCCCCCACCCATGTCCACAAACTGTTTGGGATAGCTCTCTCGTGAAAGGGGCCAAAGACGTGTGCCGCTACCGCCGCAGAGGATAACAGGGGTTATATTGGGCATGATCGCATGCACTCCTGAAATATTAACATTGCTTTGTTCAGTACCTGTAACGTCATATGATCCGACTATGCCATGCAGTCGTTACCGAATTGTACTGACAACAGGCGCAACGTGAGCATCATTCTCTCCACCGAAAGATAATTTTTTGTTCAAAAGGCGGATGTCCTCGATGTGCTCAAGGGGCCTATTGGCCACATCATACAGCTTGCCCTCCTGAACTCCAGACCTCATCACGACATTGTCAATGGTTATATCTCCATTTGTCATAGAAATGGTGAAATCAAAATTTTCTGCACGTGCGAGATCAACAGAATACCTGCCTGTGTTTGTAATGAGTATCGACATTTTCTGCTTGCCCGCATTAAGAGTTACTGTACCCTGTTCCTGCAGGGCAACCACATCAAAGTGTACTGTACTGATAGTGGTGTTATTGTAATCTCGGGTATGCGGTATATACTGGGTAATGGCATCACCTGCCCGTAGACGGCAGGTATTATCTACAAACACAGGCTTGCCATTGTTCTTCCATCCCTTGTTGGCAAGTGCAAACTGGCCGTTATAAAGCATATTTTTTTCATAGTCTCTGTACGCCCAAATGCCATAACCACACGTTGTTTCACGCAATACAGGTGCTAGCTTCTGTAGGTAACTGCTGACCTCATTAGCTCGAATCCTAGCGTTGTGTGAAAAAGCAGGGACATTGTCTGTAAAGAGAAACTGCTCGGCAAACACGGGTTTTCCACCATTATGTTTCACAATGTTTGCCAAAATATACTTGGTGTGGGCCAAAGCTTCCTCGGCGGAAACACGTTCTCCCTTGTTTTCAAAACCCATGGGTATGGCGTACATGGCAGCGGTATAGGCAGCGTTACCACATGACCATGTACTGTGATGATAGATAATCTTGCCATTGGCCACAGCATCAGCATCAAGACGAACTTCCATGGACAGACCTGGGAACACTGCCTGACATTCCTCAAGAAGTGCACTGAGCTTTCCATCCCAAAAGCGAAACATGGCTTCCATTGCCGCTTCACTTCGCCTTGGGATGGGAATATCTTCAACGCTGGGATATTCTGTAGCAAAAAATGTATTATAACCGTGAAGCCCGTACGTCTCCCTCACAAACTGCTGGAAACCGAGGGCCTTTGCAAAAGTGACACGATGCTGCTTGTTTTCAATGTCACATACATAAAGGAGGTCCCAGAAGTCTTCCCAAGTTAGAAAGCCTCCTCGGAAATTGTCGTGCCTAGACAAAGAGGCATACAGTGTCTTGCAATAATCTAACCAGGCAGATCGAGAGGGAGTTTCCTGAAAAATGGTTATATATCGCTCTAGGATATGATCGTTGGCATCATTATAGTAATCCCATATGTATCCGAGTCGAACCCACACGCCAAGCCCGTGCCGCTGCGCTGCACGCATGATGGCATCCAGCCGTACAAACGGATATTCATTATATGATACAGGAGAAATGTCAGGCTGAAATTCCCGCCAGGGAATTACAAGAATGATGCTGTCAAAGCCGTCGTTGTGTATTTGCTCCAGCTCTTGATCGAGATGGGCAAATTCACTGTTCCAGAAATTCACAGGCCAAGAGTCTGAAAAATAACAGGCGGCCCGTGTGTACTCTCCAGCATGGGCGAAACAACTGGCGACTACTGCACATACAAAAAAAATACAGCTGCATACAATGCGCATACCTTATTCCTTCACTATAGAGAGCAAAATCTTGACAAAACGCTCGCCCTAATGCAAGGAAAACCGTATGTCAGTATCTTCAAAAACCAGACGACTTATCCAGATAGCACGATTCTGTGCCAAGAAGGCCACCAATCCAGCAAAGCTGGGGCACTATGCTTGTAAGTGCATCAGTATACTTCGCGAGCGCGGTTTACGGGGATTTCTCTATACCCTACGGGATAAAGCTGCTGGACGCGCCGTACTATATACGCAACCCCACACCCCCCTGCCAACCTGCCCTATTGAGGCACCGCTCCCGCATCCGGAACTGCCGCAGTTTGACAGCATTACAGTGTCCATTATCATCCCAGTATACGACCAGTACAGGGTCACACGCGAGTGCCTGGACTCCATCATCCGCCACACAAAGGACGTTGCCTACGAGGTTATTCTGGCCGATGACAATTCCTCTGATCAGACAAAGGATATTGCAGACGTTGTCAAAAATCTCATTGTTATCAAAAATTCCACTAACCGAGGGTTCCTGAACAACTGTAATAATGCTGCCAAGTACGCCCACGGTACCTATGTGCTCTTCCTGAACAACGACACCATCGTCACCGATGGCTGGCTTTCCGAACTGGTCAAACCCATGGAAGCCGACCCACAAATCGGTCTCGTAGGGCCCAAATTCCTAGCGAACACAGGGGTCGTCATGGAAGCCGGGGGCATTGTCTTCCGTGACGCCTCTGCCTGGAATTATGGCCGTGGTATGCACCCAGAAATGTCCACTATCTGCTATCCCAGAGAAGTGGACTACATCAGCGGAGCCTGCATCCTGTTAAGGACGGCACTCTGGAATGAACTTGGCGGCTTCGACTCGACTTTTGCCCCGTGCTACTACGAAGATACTGATCTGGCTTTCAGAATACGCTATGAGAAGAAGCTCAAAGTCTTCTATCAACCCAAATCCGTTATATACCACATGGAGGGCACAAGCAACGGCACGGACGAATCTACGGGGTTCAAACGCTATCAGGTTGTGAACCGTGAAAAATTCTACCAAAAATGGCGCACAGAGCTTCATAAGTATCATACGAGAGCTGCAGACCAACTTTTTCTGGCCAAGGATCATGCAAAAGCACGTAAGACAGTTCTTGTCATTGATTACGGCCTCCTTTCCTATGCCGAAGATACGGGATCCCGCTCCACCTTCCAGTATCTGCGCTATTTTGTGAACAAAGGATACAACACCAAATTTCTCCCTAACGATCCCACCATAAACAGAAAATACCTGCAGGCCCACTACGATCTGGGAGTGGAGGTGGTGGAAAGTACTGATCTGCACCAGTGGTTTGTAGACAATGGCCGCTACATTGACTACGCCTACGTGAACAGACCGGATGTGTGCGACGCGTACCTTGGGCTTCTCCGCAGCTACAGCAATGCCACAGTGATCTATCAGGGGCACGATCTGCATCATTTGCGCGAGTACCGCGAAGACATGTTGAAAAATCTGCCCAATGCAGAAAAGAAAATGCAGTCACGCAAGGCATTTGAACTTGGCGTATGCGAACGAGCCGATGTGGCCTGCTATTTTTCAGACACGGAAATACGGCTCGTCAATGTTGAAAGCCATGCCAATGCCGTGAAAGTACCCCTCTTCATTCTCAAAGCTGCTGGCATGCATGGGTATCAGTACACACCCGATAGCCGTAAAGATATTGCCTTTGTAGGCGGTTACAACCACCATCCCAACGTGGACGGAGCCAAATGGTTCATCGAAGAGATCCTGCCCCAATGCCCTGGCCTCAAATTCTACGTAGTAGGCAGCAACCCGCCGAAAAGCCTTCTTGAACTCGCCTCAGACAACGTCATTGTCACGGGGACCATTTCCGAAGAAGCACTGGAAAAAATCTACGCCACCGTCAAACTTGCCGTTGTACCCCTACGCTATGGGGCTGGAGTCAAAGGCAAGATTATAGAGGCAATCTACCATAAGGTGCCAGTAGTCACGACAGATATTGGCATAGAGGGGATTGATAACAGCTCGGGACTCGTTACAGTGGCAAACACGCCAGCAGACTTTGCCAGAGAAACTGTACGTCTTTACAACGATGCGCAATTACTTCTGGAAAAGTCTCGTCTTTCTGAGGTGTTCATCCGTGAACATTTCTCAGACACAGCAGTGAACATGGCTCTTGGCCCATACATGCCAGAGCTACTGCAATAACTCTGTGTCCGGCTTAACGATTTCGTGCATGTACCATTTGACGTATTTTGCCTTATCGGGCAGATAGGATTTTGCCTCATACCCATTTCGTACAGCAACAATGGCGTGGAGACAGGAAGCGGAATCCAAATCCTCTGACTTCATGGGTGTGCTGAACATCTGCCGAAGAGCCTTGGGTCTGAACCAAAACATGTGCCCCGGCGAGTAGAAAATTTCGCTTCTGCTGATTTTACCGTTAGGCCCCATACGAGCTAGAAATTTTTCTGCAGCCTCTATCTCTGGCATGGGATCAATGCCTGCATCCTCCATAAATACTTTGAGTTCAGGGTAGATGGGGGGGAAGAGGCAGCCCAGACTTGGGTACTCCTCAAACAGGCTCACAATATCGGCTACGTCTCCCAGAAGACCAGCCAGCAAATAGTCACGCCAGCCTCTGCCAAAGCTGTGTACAAAAATTCTGTCGTGTACGTGGCAAAACAGATCATAGCCCATAACATAGGGACGCATGTATAAAAATAGTGCAGCCACGTCATCGACATCTTTATCCTGCAACCAATCCACATGGGCACGTTGGAGCACTGGCATGTCGTTGACAACGGAGGTCACATGTATGTCCACATCTGCCGGGATGGTTTCTAATATCTGTGGCAGCAGAGTGTCTGTAGTCTCAAGATGTGCGTGTACACCTATGCGCATATACTGACCTCTATGTGTTGCATTGGCACCTGCATAAGTCCCTCCGTGCAGCTTGAGTCTGTCACGCGAACCACCAGAGCATTGTGCTTCCAATCCAGTTGCACATGCTCCTCCTGTGTGCCCTCAGCAACGGCAATGGCAAAACTGTATTCCCCGGCCGGCACAACGGGCAGGATGAAAGAAAAGCGTACCGCAGCCTCTTGCCCCACCCGCAGAAAAAGGGGATTCTCTTTATAGGTAAGAAAGGTGTTGTCCCCGAAGATGTGCTGGCCTCGACTGTTTCTGAAATAGAAGCCTATAATGGGACTCATAATATTTTTATGTGCCCTGATGACAACGTACAAAGTAACAGGTTCGCCGCAGACCGCGCCTGAAAGAGGTCGGTTTTTGCTGTCCAGCAGACAGGCGTGAATGATGCTCGCCCCGCCGCTGCCGAAGGCGTCACTCCTGTCGTTGAAAGGCAGAATCTCCATGTTAGCACCGACATCTCCACCACGCTCATCGGGGCCTGCAGTCGTGACTTCTGATGCTGAGACAGGTGTGGATGCCGTATCCGCACCGCGGTAAAGATCCTTAAGGTAGGTGGTTGTCACACTGCCCGGGTCTCCGATCTCCTTTACTCGCCCCTGCTCCAGCAAGACAGCCCTGTTGCAGAGGGTGTTCACGGCAGCCGGATCGTGGCTTACAAAAAGGACAGTATGGTCAGCGATGAAACGATGCATAAAGCGCATACACTTCTGTTGAAAATACGCATCACCCACAGAAAGTGCTTCATCCACAATAAGCACATCAGCATCCACATGCGCGACTACAGCGAAGGCCAGACGCACCACCATTCCACTGGAATAACTCTTTACCGGCTGGTCGATAAAGCTGCCAATATCGGCAAAGGCTAGGATGTCCTCGTATCGTTCGCTGATTTCTTTGTTACTAAGGCCCAGTATGGCGGCGTTGAGAAAGACGTTCTCCTTACCGGTGAATTCAGGATTGAACCCGCTACCAAGCTCCAGCAAGGCCGCCACGCGGCCATGCACCTGCACGCTACCGCCCGTGGGTCTGAGCGTGCCCGTTACTATCTGCAACAACGTACTTTTGCCAGCACCGTTCTTACCCACAATACCAACACAATCGCCCCTGCCCACGGTGAAGCTGACGTCCCGTAGCGCCCAGTAAGGCTTGTAAAAATTGCGTCTGCCACGCCAGAGCATTTGCTTGAGGCGGTCTTCCGGCTTATCGTAGATTTCAAAGTATTTGGAAATATGGTCAATGGAGATGACAGGATTCTGCATGACGTTGCTATAGCTTGCTCAAGAACATGCGTCAACAGCATCTTAACTTCTGCATATCCTCTTACTATCGGTTTCATATGACCACGTTTGCCGTATAGGATTCTGCAGAATTTGACTAGCATGCTTAATAG